>JABDPQ010000400.1 GCA_013042695.1 Desulfobacterales bacterium
AAAATCCACCCGCACACCCTGATCATGATCACCATGGCGGCCCGCTCGATTGAAAAACATATGCGTCTTCTTCGCAGAAATACCGAAATGTCTCTCTATATTGGCTTTCTGGATAGTGTTCTTGAAGCAGCAGGTACAGGATTGATGACCCTCGACAAGGAAATGCGCATCTGGAAGATCAACCGAATAGGTAAGGAAATACTCAAAGAAGAGTACCTTGATGGTAAACCTATCTCAGTATTACAGGGCCTGGATCTGGATCTTGACGATATGCAGAAAAATCCAGGAACCTGGAAAGGAAGAGAAGCATCTCTGCAGGACAACGTCCATTTCTATTACACCGCTCAACCGGTCATGTCAGGCAATCATGAACTCCTCGGTGCAGTGATGGTTTTCGAAGAATTCAACAACATAAAAAAACTCGCAGATAAGATTTCAGGTGCGGAACCATTCTTCACATTCGACCATTTGATTGGCGACTCAAGGTTATTTACGGAAGCGGTAAAACTTGCAAGGACAGCCGCCAAAACATCGTCCACTGTCCTCTTGCTGGGGGAAACGGGGACAGGCAAAGAGTTGTTTGCTCAGGCAATCCACAATGGCGGAGATCGCTGTCAGCAAGCTTTTGTGCCGATCAACTGCGGAGCTATACCCGGAGAGCTGCTGGAAAGTGAGTTGTTTGGCTACGTAGATGGTGCCTTCACCGGTGCCTCCAGGTTAGGGCGCCCCGGCAAATTTGAACTGGCGGATGCCGGTACCATTCTTCTTGATGAAATCGGAGATATGCCCCATGACATGCAGGTTAAGTTGCTCAGGGTTTTACAGACCGGAGAAGTACAGCGCATTGGGGCGCGCAGGATTATCAGTACTGATACACGAATAATCGCGGCAACTCATGTGAACCTGACCAAAATGATCGAGCTCAATCGGTTCCGTAAAGATTTGTATTACCGACTTAATATCATTCAAATATCCATTCCTTCGCTTCGGCAGAGAGGTGCGCAGGACATCGAAGCCCTTGCCGACCATTTCATCACTCGGTACGGTAACGGGGTCAACCTGAGCGGAGCTGCCTTGGATGCCCTAATTAGTCACGACTGGCCGGGAAACGTCCGTGAACTTGAAAACACCGTGAAGCGCGCCCTTCATCTCTGCGGTGGCAGCAGAATCAAACCCAAGCACCTTGTTCTTCAGGCACAGCCGGGGACCGTTACTGATATCACGCCTGGTACCCTGAGGGAAATGGAGCAAAAGATGATTGTTAACACCTTGTCAGAAGCTCATGGGAACATGGCTAAGAGCGCAAAACATCTTGGGATATCAAGAGCAACCTTATATCGAAAAGTAAAAGAGTACCAAATCGCCAGTTATGCAGCCTGACCCGAAACTGCTCCTGCTCAACACCTGTGACTTAGTTATTCTGTTCAGCGAATTGAATCACATCGTCAAACGGCTGACCAATATCTTTTCGAAGCTGAGGCCATACCGTTTGCCTGATTTTTTCCCGCATTTTTTGGTATTCCGCATCGCTCAAGGAAACAACTTCAACGCCAAGTTCCTGTAAGGCGGCAATATTACGTTGCTCATCCTTTTCAGCGGTTTGGTATCGTCGGAGTTCCATTTCTCGTGCAGCATCGTTAAAGGTTTGTTGCTGCTGCTCGGAGAGACCATTCCACGTATCAAGGTTCATGTAAACAAACCAGTACTCAAAATGATCTTTCACCGGCACGTAATATCTAACCAGGCTGCTGAGACCTTTATAGCCCTCGGCCCCACCACCTATCATGCCTTTTACCATACCAGTTTTCAGACCCATTTTGGCATACGTCCAGGTGATCGGATACGGTGTATAACCGAGTGCCCTGGCGGTCAATTCAAAACTTCTGATTGGCGGTACTCTAATGATCATCTCTTTGGATACTTCAGGGTTGCCAGGCTCTACAGGTTCTTCCGTAAGAGCAATACCCCCAAAGTAAACAGGCCAGCCTCCGATAAGTTTTATATTCTGCACCTTGAGAAAATTCTGCAGATGGGTGATGAGCGGACTTGACGCCCCATAGAGCCGACGAGCGGCTGCCCAGTTGTCAACCAGGAACGGAGGAAAAGCAAGCATCAGTTTCTTGTCGACTGCCGTGCCAAATGGCCCGACGTACATTTCCACCTCGCCGAAAGAAACTCTTTCCTGCACTACAGAGTAATCTCCAAGTTTATTTGCAGGATAGATTGAAAAGGTAATTGCGCCATCGGTACCTGAGGCGACCGCATCGGCAAATTGTCTGATATCTTTGTCTATTGCAGATCCTGCCGGTCGGACATGGCCGATTTTCCAGACCTGCTGTTTCGCGTAGCTCACGGGAGCAATAAGGATCATCGCCGTGAGACAGAACCCTATTATAGGCAGCAGCTTTTTCATGTCATCATCCTTAAGGCAGGGTTGTTGAGTTCCCCGACAGCTTTCGCTGCCGGGGAATATATAAGAGGAGGGTTACTCCACGATGGAGTCGAGAACACCCTTGCCCCAGTCCTCGCCGACATCCTTGAGAACTTCCGGCCAGACCGTTTTATGAATCTTGGCTGCAATTGCTGCTATCTCGGCTTCACTAAGGGGCACAATTTTGGCGCCGTAGTCAGCAAGTCTTTTTTCGTTTGCCGCCTGGTCCGCCTCGGCCGTTTCCCAACGTCGCTGTTCAAACTGGTTGGCAACGTCCTGCAGTTGTTTTTTCTGATCGTCTGGCATGCCGTCGTAATATTCCTTGTTGATAATTAAATACCAGACTTCAAAATGTGTGTTCTGGGGAATATAGAATTTAGTGACGTCCCGGAAAGAGGCATAATATCCTTCAGCACCAGAGCCAATGACACCATCTACCACGCCTGTCTGTACAGCAGTGAATGCATCAGAAAATGGGATTGGTGTACCCAGATAGCCGGTATTGTCGGCTAACATCTGAAATGTTTTCATTGGTGGAACACGTAACTTTATACCTTTTGCTGACGCCGGATCGCCCGGAGAGACTGGCTCCCGGTTCAATGCGACACCACCAAAGTATACCGGCCAGGCAGCAAGCAAATGAATACCCTGCTCGCCATAGAGATCGCCGACAACCTTGCGCAGCGGTGCACCTGGAGAATAGTTCTTCTTAGCTTGTTCCCAGCCCTTTACCATATAAGGGAAGTACACAACCTGGAAGCGCTTGTCTGCAGCAGATGCCGGAGGCTGACATGCCATATCTATCGCTCCGAGGCCAACACGCTCTTGAACCACCGTGTAATCCCCGAGTGCACTGGCTGGATATATTTTGGTTTTAATCTTGCCACCTGAAGTGGTTTTGAGTGTCTCTGAAAACCAACGGAGGTCCTTGTCAATTGCCGTATCCTGAGGACGGACATGGGAAATCTTCAAGGTTTTTGCCTGAACCACACCGGCCAGACAGACAACACATAAAATCATTACCAGAGAACTGAGTCTGCTTCTTGTTTTCATTTTACAACTCCTTTTCCTTTTGCGGGTTTAGTATCCAAATAAACCGGGGAAGAATAACGACAGATCGGGCCACAGTGACGTTAAAAAAACCACCGGAACGTAACCAAAAATGATCAAAATCATTGCGGGTTTGATGACCTCTGAAAACTCGACTTTGCCAATACGCATTCCCAGATAAAGAATGCTCGCATATGGCGGGGTGACTCCACCCATGGCGGTATTGACGCCCATGATCGCGGCAAACTGAACCGGACTGACCCCAATTGCCTCCATAAGCGGCAAAAGGAGTGGTGCAATGAGGATGATTGCCGTAACGTCGTTGACAATCATGCCCACAAAGAAGAGTAAAAAATTGATCAATATCAGTAAAAGCACTTTATTCTGGGTGATGGTAAAAACACCTTCAACCAGTGCCTGCGGAACATCCTCCATGACGAATATCTGGCTGAGCATCAGGCTGAAG
>JABDPQ010000019.1 GCA_013042695.1 Desulfobacterales bacterium
GACCGCTTGAGTTTTGGATCAAAGGCATCACGCAAACCATCACCCATCAGATTGATTGCCAGCACAGTCAGCAGTATGGCACAACCGGGTAAGGTAACCACCCACCAGGCCCTGAGGATAAACTCCCGGGCTTCTGCCAGCATAGTGCCCCATTCCGGTGTTGGCGGTTGAGCTCCCATGCCGAGGAATCCAAGAGCAGCGGCATCAAGAATTGCCGTTGAAAAACTCAGAGCGGCCTGAACAATAAGTGGAGCCAGGCAATTGGGCAACACCGTGACAAACATCAGACGCAACCGACTCACGCCTACTACTCGGGCTGCCATCACATAATCCTTGTTCATCTCGCCCATAACTGCGGCCCGGGTCAGACGCACATAATGCGGCTGCTGAACGATGGCAATGGCAATCATGGCGTTAATCAGGCTGGGGCCAAGAATAGCTACCAGTACGAGGGCCAGAAGCAAGCTCGGAAATGAGAGGATAACGTCCATTAGCCGCATGATCATGGTATCAACCCTGCCCCGAAAAAACCCTGCGATAAGTCCAAGCACGACACCAACACTCAAAGCACCGGAAACAACAACACAACCGATAAACAAAGAGTATCGAGATCCGTGAATCAGCCTCGAGAGGATATCCCGTCCGACGGCGTCTGTCCCCAGAGGAAAGGTCAATGAACCGCCTTCCTGCCAGAATGGCGGCTGCAGGAAGGCCTCACGGTATTGTTGATTCGGCAGGTGGGGGGCAATATAGTCGGCAAGCAGGGCAATAACAATAATTGCAATAAAAAAGACGAGTCCAATGACAGCCCCGCGGTTTTCACTGAAATAAGCCCAAAACTCCTTGAGCATCGCGATACGCCCGACCTGTCTTGAATCAAGTTCTTCACTAAAGGTGAGTTCTGACATAATTACCCCGTATGTCTGATTCGCGGGTTGATCAGGCCATAGAGGAGATCAACAATGAGATTAACAATCATGATTATCGCTGCTATCAGCAACAGACCTCCCTGCACTGATGGGTAGTCACGCCTGAAGATAGAATCGACCATCCATTTGCCAATACCCGGCCAGGAGAAAATAGTTTCAGTCAGAATTGCTCCGGCAAACAAAACTCCAACCTGCAGGCCGATAACGGTGATTACCGGAATCATGCCATTGCGCAGCGCATGCAGCCCAATTACCCGTGATGGGGAAAGTCCTTTGGCGCGGGCAGTTCGTATATAGTCTTCGCCAAGAACTTCCAGCATCGCTGAACGGGTTTGACGGGCAATCACCGCCAGAGGGATTGTTCCCAATACGATCGCAGGCAGAATCAGGTGAGACAGGGCTGAAGCAAACGCCCCATCCTGACCTGACAAGACACTGTCTATGAGCATAAATCCAGTAATCGGGTCAAAAAAATAGAGCAGGGATATTCGGCCGGAAACCGGTGTCCAGCCCAATATCCCTGAGAAGAAAATAATCAGCAGCAGGCCCCACCAGAAGATCGGCATGGAATAGCCTGCAAGAGCCCCGGTCATGACCGTGTGGTCAAAAGCCGACCCACGCCTGACTGCTGCGATCATCCCAGCTGGCAGGCCAATGAAAACGGCAAGAATCATCGCCACTATAGATAATTCAACGGTTGCCGGGAATAACGTCATGAACTCCTCAAAAACTGGTTTCTTGGTAATAATTGAGGTGCCAAAATCGCCATGAAGCAAATTATTAAGATACGTCCCGTATTGTACGAGGATCGGTTTATCGAAACCAAATTCAGTCATCAGCCGAGCATGCCGTTCTTCACTCATACCTCTCTCACCTGCCATTAAGAGGACAGGGTCACCGGGAAGCAGACGAATAAAAGTGAACGCCACAAGGGTCACTCCCAGAAAGGTCGGCACCACAACTCCAAGTTTTCTCAGGATAAATGTAAACATCTATTAGGTGGGGGGGCTATGATTTAACAACACAGACAATACTCTTTATTTCAATTTACTAAACAAAGAAAAGGCCGGGTATCAGACCCGGCCTTCTGACCTTTTCACTGACGAGCTACTTCAGGTCAACACCATAGAAAATATGACCACCGAAAGGATCGATCTTGAAATCGACGACTTCCTTGCGAATTGGTTTAAAGACAATCGAATGAGCGATTGTTGCCCACGGGGCCTGCTCTTTAAACACAACCTGAGCCTCTTCGTAGAGCCTGGTGCGCTCAGCGGGGTCTGAGACAACTTTTCCTTTCTGAATCAGATCCTCAAACGGTTTGTAGCAGAAGTTTGCCCGGTTGGCCCCGCCGACAGCGTCGCAGCCAAGCAGGACGGCAAGGAAGTTATCCGGATCACCGTTGTCACCAGTCCAGCCCAGCAGTACCGCACCGTCACGATTTTTGTCTTTTGAGCGCTTGAGGTATTCACCCCATTCGTAAGAGACAATCTCTGCTTCTACGCCAATCTTGGAAAAATCTGCCTGAATCAGTTCGGCCATACGGCGGGCGTTTGGATTATAGGGACGCTGCACAGGCATCGCCCATACTTTCATTTTCAGGTCCTTAATCCCTTCTGCCTCGAGCATTTTCTTGGCGCCTTCAGGATCATATGGGTCATCCTCTACCGCCTCGTTATATGACCAGATGGTCGGCGGAATCGGATTTTTAGCCACTTTACCAGCACCCTGGAATACGGCGTCAAGGATAGCCTCTTTGTTAATGGCCATGTTCAGGGCTTTGCGAACCTTGGGATTATCAAACGGGGCGACCATCGTGTTGTAAGCCATATAGCCGACATTGAGACCTTCCTGTTCGAGCAGATTGATATTTGGGTCTTTGGCCATAGCCTCAAGATCAGCAGGGTTCGGGTACGGCATAACGTGGCACTCACCGGCCTTCAACTTCTGATATCGAACCGAGTTGTCTGGCGTGATGGCGTAGACAAGATTGTCTATTGCTGCTTTTCCAGCCCAATAATCTGGATGGGCTTTATAACGGATGACCGCATCTTTCTGGTAATTAACCAGCTGAAAGGGCCCGGTACCGACAGGCAACTGGTCAATGACCTCGGGTGTTCCTGCAGCCATCATCTTGTCGGCATATTCCGCTGAAAAAATAGAGGCGAAATCCATTCCCAGGTTAGCGATCATTGGCGCCTCAGGTCGGTTGAGCAGGAATTTCACGGTATAATCATCAACCCTGACAACATCTTTCAACAGGTCAGGCATTGACATCCCCTCGAAGTACTCAAAGGTACCGTTAGATACTTTATGATACGGGTGTTCCTTATCAAGCTGGCGCTTGAAAGAAAACACCACATCATTGGCGTTGAAGTCACGGGATGGGGTAAACTCTTTAGTAGTATGAAATTTAACACCTTTTCTCAGGTAAAAGGTGTATTCAAGACCGTCATCTGAAACATCCCATTTTTCGGCAAGAGCCGGCCCAATCTTGGTTGTGCCCCGTTCAAATTCGACCAATCTGTTATAAACGGGACGTGATGAAGCATCGAATGATGTTCCGGCCGTCATAAACGCCGGGTTGAAGCCCTCGGGGCTTCCTTCGGAACAGAATACAAGCGTTTTTGCGGCCTGAGCTCCTG
>JABDPQ010000409.1 GCA_013042695.1 Desulfobacterales bacterium
TGGTGCCGATGGCATTGCTGCAAATGATCTTGCCGCTGTTAAAACCCTTTTTTTTGTTGGTCACCACTCCCATGGCCATGAGCTTCATGATGGTATTGGTGACGTATTGGGTGTGAATTCCCAGGTCATTTTTTTCCATCAAGGCCTGGATATTGGCATCGGAAGTGGCACCCAGAGACATCTGCATGGTCGAGCCGTCATCCACCAGACGGGAAACATATCGGGCGATGGTTCCTGCGGTAGACACCTCGGGGAATATGCCGATCTCCCGCAATTCTTCCTCATACTCGACAAAAAAATCAATATCGTTGACGTGGATATTACTCCTTCCCTGCACCCGAGGCATTTTCGGGTTCACTTGGGCAATGACGAGATCGGCTGCAGCTGCGGCAGAAGAAGTAATATCAACAGAGATTCCCAGGCTCATCCAGCCGAAATCGTCTGGCGGCGTAACCTGTATGAGGGCTACCTGGATTGGTAATAGCCGAGATTTGATCAGCCGGTGAATATCGGAGAGGTTAATCGGGGTGATGAAACGCAGGTCACCTTTAAAGCTTTTTGAATTCGCCGAACCGAGATAGAAAGAACGGATATTGAGATTCTGTGACCGCGACCGGTCGGCGATTTGAGAAAGTGACGTCGATTCGGCACTAAATAAGCGGACGATTTCCAGATCGGTGAAGGTCAGGCTGGCATCGGCAAGACCCTTTACCAGGTGCTGAGGCTCTCCGCAGGAAGAGCCGATGAAAACACGCTGGCCTGATTGTATTTTAGCGATAGCCTTGGCGACGGACAGCCTGTTTTGCTGATAATTATCCGCCCAGTATCCGGATTCGCTCATTGTTTCGCTCCTCTGCTGAATTTGCCTGACCCAAAATTAATACTTTGGCCCTATACTATTTATTTTCTGTTACTATAGCAAGCTCATGGATGGTAAAGATGCTGCAAACTGCAGCTAATCTCAGTCGATTCGCTCTGTTTGCTGGAACGCTTGTGCAGCGATGATCGTCAGGATTCAACCAAAGAGGTGGCAGAAAAATATTGCCCTCGGGGTATCTAAGAGCTACGATAGTCTCTAGTGATGTTCATTGGATTTAACATAGTTGGGACGGGATTTTTGGGAAAGGCGGAAGATCATCATAATTTTTCTGGCGTATTTTTACTCTTATAGCAGTGAATGGTGATCCAGGCAGAAATTGAATGGGAAACAGCAATGATGAAAACTGGTTTTGTATATGATGAGAAGTACCTACAGCATATCACATTCGAGGGTCACCCCGAATGTTCAGAAAGACTGGTGGCAATTGTTAATGGCCTTGCTGAAAACGGTTTGATGGACAAACTTCTGAAGATTGAGGCGGAGCCGGCCAATCAGCGCTGGATAGAAGCAGTTCATAATATCCGCTATATCATGAAATTCGAGGAAGCCTGTTTGTGGGGCATGCCTGATTTTGAGCATCAGGATAACTCCATCTGCCGTGATACCTATAATATTGCCCTCCTGGCTGTTGGGGGTGTCCTTAAAGCAATAGACAGCGTCATGGAAGGGGAGGTGAAAAACGCCTTTTGTGCAGTTCGTCCTCCCGGACACCATGCAGAAACAGATAAGGCAATGGGCTTTTGTTATTTTAATAATGTGGCCATTGGGGCTCGGTATCTCCAGCAGCGCTGGAATGTAAACAGAGTTGCCATAATCGATTTTGATGTGCATCATGGAAATGGCACTCAGCATATCTTTGAAACCGACGACACGGTTTTTTATTACTCGATTCACGAGCACCCTTCGTTCGCATATCCTGGAACCGGCAGGGAATTTGAAACAGGGCACTCAGGCGGAGAGGGGTATACGGTAAATACACCTATCCTGCCTGGCAGAGGGGACGATGAGTACCGAGAAAAACTGGCAACAGATCTTGAACCTGCCTTTAAAAAATTTGATCCAGAAGTCGTATTGCTCTCGGCTGGTTTCGATGCCCATGTCAGTGATTTGATGTCAGGTACAAGCTTGACCACGGAAGGGTATGATTTTGTCAATGAAACAATTCTTAATCTTGTAAATGGAACCGCCGGTGGACGAGTCATCTCCGTTCTGGAAGGTGGGTATAATCTCGAGATTTTATCAACCTTGGTCGCCAACCACATAAGAAAACTCATAGAGATGTGAACTGGTGGTTTGAAACAACACAAAAACAATGATCATCACATAGTTCCGCGGAGGATACAATGTTTGTAAGTCAGATGATGAATACCGACCTGATAGCGGTTCAACCCGGAACCAAGTTGGCTGAAGCTCGGGTATTGATGCAGAAAAACAATTTCCGCCATTTACCCGTAGTCGAGCAGAATGACAGACTGGTCGGCATTATCACCGATCGAGATATGCGAGATGCTCACCCATCTTCGCTACTGGACGAAGAAGATTATCAGCGAACCCTTGATCAAGTCATGGAGCATCGTGTTGAGGAGGTGATGACGAAGAACCCGTTGACCATCTCTGTTTATTCTACACTGCAGGATGCGCTCATGGTAATAGGTAAAAAAAAGGTTGGCGCCCTTCCTGTTGTTGATGAAGGTGGCTATCTCAAAGGTATCATGTCTACGCGGGATATTCTGAGTGCGTTTGTCAACATTATGGGAATAGAGGAGCCTGGAACGCTTCTTTGTATTCTCGTTGATGAGCAGCCCGGCCAGCTGAAGAAAATAGTAGATATTGCCACATCGGAGAATGTCTCCATGGGAAGTGTCCTGGTGGCCCAATATTGGGATAAGGAAAAGCGGGCCATATTTCCCTACCTATTGACCAATAATGTAATCTCCATCAAGAAGAAATTGCTGGAAGCAGGTTTTGATCTTTTTGATCCGATGAAGTGGTACCATGAACAACTGCCAAAATCAAAGGATTAGACCGGGTCCCTTGTATGAGAGACCATGGCATGCCCCTCATTACTGATGCCTGACATGTCGTTGTCCTTCGCAAGGCGAGCGTTTGTTCGTACGCTTGTAAACCTTATCGTTCGCTGCCATTTTTTAAACAAATGGTTCCATTCTGGAATTTGCTATGATTAACTATAGCTGTGCGGAGCTGTTTGATGAGAATTTGTTTGCCGGCCAAGCTCATCATTCAGATCCAATACTGCTAACCCCATATCAAATATGAGAAAAAGATGAGAGCTCAGTTTTTCAGTCAAATTTGCTTACCAGCGCTATATATGGCAACCATTGCATACTGTATTTTTGCAACTGCAACGCCAATAGAAGCGGCTTCAGCTGAGCAGATAAATATAGAAGTAGATGCCGTGCTTGATGACTTCATCAAAGAGATAAAGGGAGGCAAGAGATTCTTGCAGAGGGCTCAGGGGGTGCTTGTCTTCCCGAGTGTAATAAAGGCCGGATTCTTTTTGGGCGGTGAGTATGGTGAGGGGGCATTACGTATCAATAACAAGACGGTCGAGTACTATAATACTGCAGGGGCCTCAGTAGGGTTACAGATGGGTGCTCAATCGAAGTCCATCGTCCTTGTCTTCCTAAAAAAACAGGCCCTTAAAAATTTCAGAAACAGTGATGGATGGGAGGCAGGCGTGGATGGGTCAGTTGCATTAGTTAAATGGGGGGTAGGAGAGGATCTCAGCACGACAGATATACAAGAGCCAATCGCAGGTTTTGTATTTAACAATCAGGGACTCATGTTCAACCTAACGCTCGAGGGAGCAAAATTTACCAAAATTGTTCGTTGAAATGCTTTGGTGGCAGAACGGTGCATATCAAACTGCGAGACCCAAAAAGAGTGATCACGCTGATCGATTATAAGCGTCTCAGAGCCATTTGCTTACCGCTGTATGTGGTTGCCTGTTTGTTCATAACGTTCAATTTCTCTGGGTGTTCAACCAAACAATATCGCACGGATCCAAGTCTGGTAGGTTATTCAGAGCAGGGCATTGCCTCATTTTATGCCATGAAATTTTTATTTAGAAAGACTGCCAGCGGCGAGCATTTCAACCAGTTTGCCCTCACCGCAGCCCATAAAACACTTCCTTTTGGAACAAAGGTGCGGATTACCAATCTGAGCAATAATAAGAGTGTAATTGTCAGAATTAATGATCGGGGGCCTTTTGTTAAAGGCCGGGTGATTGATTTAACCCGCTATGCATTTAGTACGATAGCCAATACTGATTCAGGGGTTATCAAGGTGAGAATTGAGGTAATCGCCTGACCTCCCACCGGGAGGTCAGCAACCTATCATGCCTGGTAAAGCGTATCAGCAATATCTGAGAATTCGCAGCTAATATTGTTTGCTGCCATGATGGCTTTGATCTCGGGGAGACAGCATAGTGTATCGATAAAGATATCTGTCCCCCATTCCTGTTGATCCAAATGGTAGCCCGCTGATGAGAGAAGACCAAGTGCTTCGCGATAGCGGTCTACCACGAAGCCCATCAATGTAAAATCCCCCATGTAATTATTGGGCAGCTCTTTATTGCTGATGTATGCGCCCCTGCTGATCGCGTCTGAGGGAAGAAGGGCAATTTTAACCATACTGTTTCCTTATCAATGTTGCAGCATAGTGCTTGTAATAGATGATCATCATGAGCCACTTGAAAAACGCCATTTTCGCTCAACCTCTGCGTTATGCTTAAATTTTTATCCTCGGAATAGTAATTATATGCCTGTGTTAAAAATTTTTCGCATGGTTTGACTTTGAACGAAAATCATCGTTTTGTAAAAAGCTCACCATTATAAAACTTATTCACTTACGTCCGGCAGTCGCAAAATAAAAAAACTTGCCAGTAGGGCGATTATGGATAAGATCAAGATCGCTGTTTGTACGTTAAAAATATCGGCAATTACCCCGATCCCTCCGCCAAAAAGCATGGCCACACCAATTACCGTATTACTCACGGCTACATATTGGGCACGGTTATCGGCTGTTGCCATATCAACCAGATAGACCTTTCTGCCAAGTCGAACGGCACCATGAGCAAGTGTGATCAGAAAAAAAAGAGTGACAACAGCGAGGGTACTCATCGATTCGCTACTTTGATACGTGCTGCCAAACCATGTTATCAGACCGACAACTCCTGCCAACAAGGCAGCACCAGACATGACGGCGCGGCTATTTCGATCGGCAAACTTGCCTATGATCGGTGCGCTGAGACTGTTTGCTAGTCCATTGGTAATAATAAGCCAACCAAGCAGAGATAATTGAGAGGTCATATGTTGCTGGATTAAAATAACATAAAAAGGAACGACGAGTGCCACACTTAATAGCAGGATACGGCTGATGACATAATATTGAAATGGTTTGTCGTCTCGTAATAAACGTAGACTGTAAAATGCCTCCACGATAGCATTACCGCCGCCCGCAGTTGCTCCTGCCGGTTCGGCAATAGTGGCAAAGGTGATAGTTGCAAAGACCCATAGCAAGGCGGCGCTGACCATGAAAACGAGTAAAACAGACATATCTGTTTGGCTGATATAATCATCTTGCAGAATATAGCCGATGCCAATTGTGGCAATTCCCGCCAAGGCTGCACTATATCCCATGAGCCGCCCGCGACGGCTTTTTGATACTGTCTTGCCGAGTACATCTTTTGCTGAAACAGAGCAGAGGCCGCGAGCCAAGCTATAGAGAACCAGGACACCGATCAGCAGCCAGCCGGCAAGCGTACCATTTGTTTGCCAAGCAATGAGTGCCATCAGAAGCAGCATTGCAGCAGATAGTCCGGCACCAAGCAGCCAGACAATTTTGCGTCTTTTCAGTGCACGAATAGAGGCGGCAACCAAAAGTTGTGGTAATAATACCCCTGCTTCCCGAATAGGTACAAGAAAGGCAATAAAACTCGCAGGCACTCCCAGAAGACTGAATATCCATGGCAATGTCAGTCGGGCGCTGACCAGCTCATCGGAGATTTTATTGAGTAAATTGGCGATCAAATAGGCAAAGAAATTGCGTGGCTGATCATTACAGGCGTTATCCGGAATGTCTTTGCAGACTCGTGCATCTTCGTCGCCGGTAAGTAAATCATAAAACCATCCTATACCTTGTTCCAGTGATCCTCGAGAAGCCATCGTATCGCCTTTGCATACAACAAACTGTTGTTACTCGAATTACTCAAAATAGAGCATTCTTTCGTTAAACTGAGTTTACTCCTTATAGTAAGCAGTAATTCCGATCACTGCTTGAAGTAGTTTGTTGTAAGTTGCAGCCATCTCAAATCGTTATCTCGGTAATCATTCGTATAAGCCTTCTTGTACTTCCTGTATAAAAGGCGTGTTCTACAGGTTGCTTGTAAAGTTACTGCTCTTATTGTTTTTGAGGAAGTAAGACATCGAGTTGATTTACCATGATTGGAGGTTAATACAAGTGAACAAACATTTTCTTGTTACTGTAAGCAACGATTACGAGCATTTAACCGGGATAGAATTCATGTGCTCATTTTTCAAGAGACTCTCTGAACATCAGGTCACTCTTCTGCATATTTGCCGACTTGATGCCACTGATATGAATATGGCGCTTATGGAGATGTGGGATAATTCTGATCACAGAGTGCAGGGCCGTCCTACACTGGGGGCTCAAAAGGCTCTTAACAAGGCAGTAGATTTGCTCAGCCAGAGTGAAATGTCGGTGGATCGGATGATAACCAAGACCTTTGCCGAGCGTTACGGCAAGATTAAAGACATACTCAAGGAAGGGTCTGAAGGGCTTTATGATGCGATCATTCTTGGTAAAAGAGCCTCTTATACCCTGCAATGGTTCTTTGAGAGGCCGGCTGACGAGACAGCCAAAGCGCTTATCGGTGACAGTTCCCTGTCTACACCTTTGTGGATTTGCCCGGAACCTGAGTGGGGCCGGAAAGATATCCTCATAGGTCTTGACGGTTCAGAGAATTCGCTCAGGGCTGTTGATCATGTTGGCTATATCTTATCCAAACAGAATCAACACAACGTCATTCTGCTTTATGTGGAAAATGGAGCTGGCCTGGATGCAAGCCAATTGTTCAACCAAGCTGCCGACATTCTCAAGGGTCATGATATCGCTGATAAACGGATCACATCTGAGAAAACCTGGGGAGTAAGTGTGGCGGGAACCATGATGAATTATGCAGAAAAGGGCAACTATGCAGCAATCGCCGTAGGCTTGCAGGGTAATAAACAAGGAATATTAAAGGATCTTAATCTCGCAGGTGGTACAACAGCCAGCCTCATTGAGCGGGCGGAGAGCGTTTCATTATGGTGTTGTCCATAAGCTCGCAATCGCATTATCTCACGGGTTCGATCCTGGGTGGGCATCGGAATCTATTGATCAGTGAATATTTTCTGCATTGCGGGGATAGCTCTGATCAAGCAGGATAGAATATCAAAGACCTTAGCATCCCCTTACTACTATGTCCAATAGCCATTATGTCTGCTCAATTTGAGAAGTTTGCAAAAGGTCAGAAAAGAAAAAAGCGCATCGTCATTCCCTTTCGCTCCGTGCTAAAATGGCTCGTGCGATTGAGACGCTCTCCTCGGGCAATTGCCGGCGGCTTTGCCCTCGGGACATTCATTGCCTTTACCCCAACCATTGGCTTTCAGATTGCGCTGGTAATTTTTCTGGCTACGGCATTCAACCTCAATCGTCCAGCAGCTATTATCACCGTGTGGATCACCAATATAGCAACAATGGCCCCCATATATACCTTTAACTATTGGGTTGGCAGTTTTATCTGGTCAGGTCCCAATGTCTCGGAAGTGTACAAGACCTTTGTTGCTATTTCGCTGCAACTTGTGAAAATGGATATTTGGGAGATCAAGCGCCAGTTCAGTACTGTTTTATCGCTGAGCACCGAAATCGTCTTTCCACTCGTTATCGGCAGTTTTATTGTCGGTCTGGCCGCCTCTGCCCTTGTCTACCTGCTTTCCCTCAGCCTCATATACACGTTTTTGGCTAAACGGGTAAAAAAGCAAAAACTCACCAGCAGGTAAGTCTTACAGGAGTTGCATTACTCTCTGAATCGTACAAAGCAGGAATTTAAGATTGGTTTGGTTTCTTATGTTATTCTAGTTAAATATGATACTCGTCTGTCGTCTAAGTATCGCTCGTCTGCTGTTTCTCATAAACCGGTGGTTCTGCTAGTGTTTTTTCCGGTAATTTATGGATGAAATAATAGGTGATACCGGTTGCAAGCAATACAATGCCGGTGGCAAAAATATAGAGTGGATCGAGTTCATCGTAATCAAGAATGATAACTTTTCGTGCTATGGCCATTAAGGCAGTAGCGATAACGATTTTCACATGTATGACATCGTCACGCAAATAGAGAATGATATTTTGAAATATCTCAATGGCAATGAGAACCACCATAAAAGCTCCAAAAGTCATCAAAATATCACCCATGGTCAGGATGAAGCGAGGCTCGGAATTAAGTCGATGATAGATGGTCCAAGCCACATCTATGACGCCGAAAATGATTACCAGAATCATTAAGAGTCCCAGAGATTTGAGACATAAATGAATCACTCGCTTGAGCAGCCAGAGAAAAGTGTCGTCTTTTTTACTTACCAGTTTCATTGAGTTATTATATAGTTATTGGTGAAATGAAGCCATCCGGTTTTACCGTGAGGACCGTGCAATTAATTTTAGAAAGCATCTTCTCAGCTCTATTCCCGATAAGAAATCCAGGTATCCCTGAGCGTCCGATTGACCCCATGACAACGACATCAATTTCAAACGCATTAATTAGCTGATTGAGTAACGCCTCACTTTCTCCTTCCCTGATGTGGACATGATCAGGTTGGGCGGAAACATTAACACTATCCAGGAGTTTCTGGAGACCTGAATGCCGTTGTTCGCTGAGTGTCTGCTTCAATTTAAGAATTTCTTCAGGTGCGACGCTGAATCGAGGGCCTCTCAGCATAACTTCATATTCGAGCCGCCAGGTATGCAGGTAATGCGCTTCACCTTGTTCTCGTTGGGCCAAAGAGAAGGTTAACTCTACTATTTTTTTGTTGAGTTCCTGGGTCTCTGCAAATTCGGCGCCGACATCAACCGCTCCAAGGATTCGACGGAATTTTGTCGCTCCCCGTTTGATGACCCAGACCGGACAAGGACATTTACGTACCAGCCGCATGGCTAGCGGGTCAATACCAGCTTCAAGGGTTTCCTCCTTGATCACCAGATCGTGCTTGTCCGTTAAGACTTTCTGGATAATGACCAGGAAGTCTTTACCGGTCAATACGGAGCCGTTAACGTTGATGTCGCGCCACAGATTGTTCGCCAGGAAACCATCGAGATCCTTTTGGTGCTGCTGACGGGTAATGCCCCTTATTTCCTGTAGGTGACCGCTGAGAATCATGCCGATATCTTGAAATAACGAGCTATCTTCAACAATAACGACACTGACCCGGGCATCATTAAGCCGTGCAAGGGTGGATACTTTTTCTGCACTGTCCTGCTGACCAATTGAATTGTTGTTAAGGATATAGAGAATATTTTTGAAGCGTTTCATGGTTATCGGACCTCTGATAATTTGTCTTATGAACTATTTGTGATTACAGTGAATTAAACAAATTTCATTGACAATAAGTCTTCTTCTCGAATTGGCCAACTCATAGAGCGATTATACCCCTCTTCTGGTGAGCAGTTTACTCGCTTATTATATGGTGTCTCCCCGTCATTCTTATCAAAGTCCCATTTAAAACATCGCCCCGTGCTAAATTTCATTATCAGTTCTGTGGAATTGATTCGCTATGTATGTTAGAGTTGCCGTTATCAGTTTAAGGGAATGAAATTTGACACAGTCTAAAGTATCGGCATAAACCATGTGGCTTAAGGCGTTATTTGGAAACCACCAAAGAACCTGCAGAAATTACCGAGAGAGGGCAAAAAAGTAATGGATAAATGGCTATGTATTATTTGTGGTTATGTTTATGACCCGGAAGAAGGAGATCCTGATAATGGTGTAGCTGCTGGAACAGCCTGGGAGGATGTTCCAGATGATTGGCTCTGCCCGATTTGCGGTGCCTCAAAAGATAATTTCGAAAAAGAATAACAATCGGACCACGGTCCGGACACGTTGTCTGGGGCCGGGCGTTAGGTAACCTGAACTGCTACACCATGTTCTCTGACGCCATTATTGTTGTAGCCGAGCTTGTTCCAGGTTGCCTTCATGGGCTGTTGCTTGCCATTGCCGTCTGTGGCGCGAGACAGAATAACGTAATTGCCCGGTTGTGAGGCCTGCCAGACATGTTGCCATTGACGCCACGCAAAAGGTTCATGTGGACCAATGAAGGTCGCAGACTGCCAAGATGCGCCGTTATCAGTCGATACCTCTACTTTTACAACATCGGCTTCTCCTGCATAGGCGGCGCCTAAAATGGTACTTTCGCCCCGTGGTAAAATTGCCTCTGGTTCCGGCTGGGTTATAATGGACTTTAAGTTGATATCGGTTACGATCTCTCCGGTTTTTGGATTCTGCCCATTATCATAGACCCGGTAAACCCGATCCATGTAAAAGCCCTCATGAGGTTCTTCGAGAAGGGTTATCTTGCTTAGCCATTTGACGCAGTTGGCTCCAGTCCACCCCAAAGCCAGGACACGAAGAGGAAAACCGTGCTTCAGCGGGAGAGGTTCGCCATTCATCTCATAGGCGAGCAGTGTAGTGGAGATGGCCTTTTCGATCGGAATACTGCGTATAAACTTGATCTGAGCTTTGCCCAATGGTTCTTCAAAGCCCTCAAAAGCAACATGTCGAGCATTTGACGCTATCCCCGCCTTTGCCAGTAAATCCTTGAGCCAAACTCCTCCCCAGACCGCATTGCCCACCCCGCCGATGGTCCACGGGTTTCCGGATGCCTTTTGTTCCAGGAGGGAACGGCTGTTACCCGAGCATTCAAGCGTGTTGGCTGCAATCGCTTTTGGCATATGCAATAGTGTTTCAAAATCAACCGTGAGAGGGGTGTCGACAGTGCCATCAATGGTAAGGTGCCATTCAGACAGGTCAATAGCTTTTTCAGGTATTTCACCCTGGTTTCTATCAAAGAAGACTTTGTTAGCCGTAATCCATGATCTCAGGTAGAGCTTTGGGGTCTCGGCATTTCGTGGTCTCGGACTCATTACACGCATCAGCTCATCCATCTCAGATCCTCCATTAATAGCTCACTAGTTTGTTATTACTTGCTTTAAATAACGATTTGTTCTTTGAAAAAACAACAGGAGTTCGTCGTATTTGTACTAGCAAACGTATACTGTTTTTTTGTCTAAATCAAGGGTTTAGTAAGCGGAACAGAGGATAGTTATTTGGATTCTTAATTTGAATTTATTCAATTGGAATTACTCATTTTTGTGAACACTCAAGCTGACTGCAAAGATGAAGTCATGTTGTTTGATTACGTCATCACGAATCGTGCAATTGCTATAATTCGGGTTGCGTCATATTTCTGCTTATTTCTGCTGCATTAGAAGTATCTTCATAGGGAATGTAAAAAACCTTAAGATTCTATGTGTTTACGTACTTAGTCGACGAATGTTTTCTGCGTTTCTTTAAAGCAGTAGTATGTACTACCATTAGCCTGTCTATTTGCAACCATTGAAATTGATGTTTTGGTACTTAATTTTCTAATAACTCGAGGTTGGAAAGAGTAAAAGCTAACGGAGTGAGCAATGATGCAAGGCCTGATCTCAAAAGATTACCAAATATGGTTTGGGTAAGAGATGAGTCAGGAAAAAGAGTCTGCTTAACGAAGAATGTCAATAACGCCCGTAATAGCAATGTCGAATAAAAAAGCCATTGTTTAGAAACCAGCCAAGATTATGTCGTTAGGCGGTAAAGACTAAAAATGATAGTAAAATTTTACGAACGATTATTCTCGTAAGAAAATTAGAAAAATAAATGAGGTTTAAAAATGGCACAAAAAATTCAAGATACAACTAACTGGCCCGATATGTTTGTCGGATTGTATGATCGTCTAACCGGTAATAATGCAGAGATATCCTATGCGTTTGACGGACTGGAAATAGATGTTCCGAGCAGCACGTCTGAAAATTCTCCACGTGCACACTGGAAATTGAATGGTACTTTAAGAATATCCGCTAAAAATAAGGTATAGGTCGAATTTTTAAGCAAAACAACAAAGTCTAAAATGGTCCATAATTAAATTTGCAGTGTATCAAAATAATAAGCAAGGTTAATAAACCAACATAACAAATTGTTTTACTATTACTGCGTGTAAGAGCCAATGGCGATTCTGCAACAGGAACTATCTAGAAAATGTCATACAGCTGTCGACTTGCTGGACTCTCAGGGCATATCCCTCCCATGCCAATAGACAGTTAAAACAGGCAGCGAATTAGCAGCATGATCTTGGTGTGACAACTTCTATGCAGGATCGCCGTTTTTATATTTGAACAGCTTGAGAGCTGTTTTGTGTATACATGACGATTATAGATAACGTTTGCTATGGTACCGTCCGAAAGAGTGTATAGACACGTTCCAGCTAAGGAATCCGCTTCTTGGTGAATAAGCAGTTGTCCAGCAATACCTGGGCGGCAATTTAAACCACTATTTTTTAGGCAGGATCTTGATGTTCCATTCCTGCAGATTTTAATGGATGATCTTCAGGCAAACCTTCAAGTGTAACGATCTTTTTTCCCATGACCTCTGCAACATCGATCATACAGGAGCGTTTCACCTCCCCGTCAATGAGTAGCCTGCATGCACCGCACATCTCTATGCCACAGCCGAATTTCGTGCCTGTAAGACCGACTTTTTCTCGAATTACCCATACTAAAAGTTCGCCGGGTTCAGCAGCTACCTGGTGATTTTCCCCGTTTATATTAAGTGTGATCATAAATATCTATTAGTTCTTGCCACATGCAAAACGCCCTTTTTGATCAACCTCTGCGTTATGCCTAAATTCTTCTCCTCGGAATATTAATTATATTCCTGCGGTAAAAATTTTTCGCAAGTCTTGACTTTGAACGAAAATCATCATTTTGCAAAAAGCTCGTTTGATAAATTATTAATTTTATTTTTTAGAGAATAGTCCTGTAGCTCCTTAATGATCTCGGTTATGTTAAGCATAAATTTTTCGCTGACCACAATAAGCATGGTCGAGATGAAGGCAGGTGTAAAAGATATCCGGTTAAAGAATAGAGTAAAAAACGTCTCATGTTGAGCTGATTTTTGCCTCGTGACTATGCAGCCTTTTCTGCCTTAAGTAATTCGATCAGAAAGGCATCGCGTTTTTCCCGTACTGTCTGGTAATCACGTATTTTCCAATCATAGAAGCCGCTACCGGAAGCCACTCCGAGATTGCCACCATTAACTTTGTCTTCAAGAAAGCGGGCAGGAGAGGTT
>JABDPQ010000410.1 GCA_013042695.1 Desulfobacterales bacterium
TGAGCCTGTTAAACAAACGCAATTTGTCGATTCAAGGGTCATAAACGGGCAGAAATATTTCTACAAGGTACAGAGCCAGCGCAGCTTCAAAGGACATGTCGTCAATGGAGGCATCAGCGACGTGATAACCGCTGTACCCATTGACAAGACACCGCCCCTACCTCCTGTCGGTGTTACCGCAGTCGAAACCAGTTCAGGCATCAAGGTTTTCTGGGATCGTTCCGATGACACAGATGTGGCAGGTTATCGTATTTATCGTCGGTTGGCTGATAAAAAGGTGCCAACATTGCTCGGTGAAGTTTCGTCTACATATACTCTCTTTGTGGACGCTAACGTTCCTGAGGATATCAGGGTTTACTATTCGGTGACGGCGTTTGATCGCTCCAAGCCAGCGAACGAGTCTGACCAGTCACGTGAGGTGACGATCAGATAAGCATTGTTTGGCAGCGTCAGTTTGTTTCTGGGGGTGAAGTAATGAATATAGAATTCCCCATAGCGATCACTAAAATGAGCGGTGCTGGTAATGACTTTATCATTATCGATCATAGATCACAGTTCATCCCGGTACCATTTCATGCACAATTTGCTCAGATGGTCTGCAGACGCAGGTTTTCAGTTGGTGCCGATGGGTTGATTCTCATTGAAAATGCTGAAGCCACTGATTTTAGCTGGCGTTTTTACAACAACGACGGCTCAATTGCGGAGATGTGCGGCAATGGTGCAAGATGCGCAGCCCGTTATGCATATCAGCATGGTATCGCTCGAAAAAGGATGAATTTCAGCACCGTGGCTGGAGTCATTGAAGCTGAAATTCTTGGTGAACAGGAGCATGTAAGTGTTCGGATGACCGAACCGTTTGGTTATCAGGATAGCAACTTGATTTCACTTGGGGGACAGGAGCGTGAAATATTTTCGATAAATACCGGTGTTCCCCAGGCAGTCGTGTTTGTTGATACCGATGAAATCCCGCTCAAACTATGGGGCAGAACGGTTCGTTTTCATGAAGATTTTGAGCCGGCAGGAACAAACGTTAATTTTATCCGGGTCCTGGAAGATGGCAATCTCCATGTAAGGACTTATGAACGCGGTGTTGAGGATGAGACGATGGCATGCGGGACTGGCGTTGTTGCTTCTGCAATTATTGCCACGATGCAAGGATTGACAGAGTCTCCTGTCGAGGTCATTACATCGGGGGGAGAATCACTCATGGTTCTGTTCGAACTAGACGGGAGCAAAGTGACAAATGTCTACCTGCAAGGTGCTGCCCGAATTATATATGAGGGTCAATTAACTGCAGAAGCACTTTTATAGGATCTTGGTAATCTAACTAAGATTCAGCCTACATTAACCGCAAAAATAATTATTCGAAGGAGGGGCTATGGAACGCTTTAATGGCGCGATCACGGCGCTGGTTACCCCATTTGTCAACGGCAAACTCGATGAGCAGGGCCTCGCTGAGTTGATTGAGTTTCAAATCGCAAACGGCATTCACGGCATCGTGCCCTGTGGGACGACTGGAGAATCCGCGACACTCGATTTTGATGAACATAAGCAGGTAATAGACATAACCGTCAAAACGGTTGCAGGGCGGGTCCCGGTAATTGCTGGTACCGGCGCCAACTCCACCTCGGAGGCGATTGAGCTTACCCAGAGTGCCAAGGGAAGCGGTGCAGACGCAGTATTGTCAGTAGCTCCCTATTATAACAAACCAAGCCAGGAGGGTCTCTTCCAGCATTTCAAAGCCATTACCGATGCGGTTGATATCCCGATGTTCCTTTACAATGTTCCGGGTAGAACGGTGGTTCATATTTTACCCAAGACTGTTGCTCGACTTGCTGAAATTCCCAATATAATTGGTATCAAGGAAGCGTGTGGCAGCCTGGAACAGATCAGTGATGTCGTGCGATTTTGTCCTGAAGATTTTATTCTGCTCTCAGGGGACGACTTCACGTCAATGCCGACAATATTTGTTGGTGGCAAAGGAGTCATCTCGGTCGTTTCTAATGTTGATCCAGGCGGCATGGCAAGAATGATGGAAGCGGCTTTAGCTGGCAACATAGAAGCTGCCAACAAAGAGCATTACCGGCTATTTAGTTTGATGAAGCTGATGTTCATGTCCCCGAGCCCGGGACCTGCTAAAAAAGCCCTCGAATTGATCGGACGAATGCAAGATTCAAACCCGCGTTTACCAATGACTGCGCCTGATGAAGCGACAACCGAGGCTTTGAAGGCTGAGTTGAGCAGCTTGGGGATGCTCTAAGGATATTTGGAATCTGCGCCCGATGAAATTGTGATCTGAGGGAGACTGTTATGACGAAGGTAATAGTAGCCGGAGCGGCCGGCAGAATGGGCAGGGCTATTGGCTATATGGTCGAGAAGCATGCCGAACTGACATACAGCGCAGGGTTTGAGACATCTGACAACCCTGCAATAGGTTCAGATGCCGGTGAATGTGCTGGCTTAGGTCCCAATGGTGTGATCATTCAAGATGGACTCTCTTCTGTAATCGATCATGGCGATGTCATTATTGATTTTACCTTCCATAAAGCAACTATGGAATTTGCCAGGATCGCCGCCCGGCATAATACCTCAATGGTTATAGGTACAACAGGTTTAACCTCTGACGAACTGGCCGAGCTCGCAGAGCTCTCTGCCCATTTCTCCTGTGTTCAGGCCCCAAACATGTCCGTGTGCGTCAATGTCCTTCTCAAACTCGTCAAAAAAACAGCAGCAATTCTTGGTGATGACTACGATATTGAAATTATCGAAGCACATCATAACAAGAAAAAAGATGCCCCGAGTGGCACGGCTTTAAAGCTTGGAGAATTGGCTGCAGAGGGAAGAGAGAGAAATTTTGCGGAAGTCGGCGTTTGCCAGCGCTATGGCATAATTGGAGAACGCAAGCCTCACGAAATCGGCATTCAGACGATACGGGCCGCAGACATTGTTGGAGAACATACCGTTTATTTTGCCGGTACAGGTGAGAGAATCGAGCTCTCCCACCGCGCTCATACACGAGACCATTTTGCTCGTGGAGCAACTGTTGCTGCCGCTTGGCTGAAAGGAAAACCAAACGGCATGTATTCGATGTTCGATGTTCTCGGTCTGCAGGATTTGTAATCATTTATTGTAAACCACGCACGATAAAATCAAAAGTATTTCAAATATTTATTTCCCTTAACGGCAGTCATGAAGATATGTGCAGGTCAAGGATCCTATTTACCAGGAGATGGTTGTTGTGAGTGAAAAAGAGGTGTTTGTTGGGCTGGGCTCAAATCTTGGCGACAGTGCCCGTACGCTTCTCAACGCCTGGAACCACCTTGGTAAACAGCGTGGTGTAACACTTTCGGCCCTGTCACCTCCTTTTTTATCTTCACCGGTGGATATGGCAAGCAATCATTGGTTCACAAATGCAGTCGGTCAAGTTGACACGACTCATTCACCAGACCAATTTTTAAACATATTACTTGATACGGAAAATCATTTTGGCAGGGTGAGAAATGATGATCAGCATGGTTTTTCCGATCGAACCATTGATCTCGATCTGCTCTATTTTGGAGTCGTTATTCTGGATAATCCGCGCTTGACCCTTCCTCACCCGCGTCGCGGTGATCGGTTATTCGTGCTTGCTCCACTGGCAGCCATTGCACCCGATTTTGTCGATCCGGAAAACGGGCGAACTATTACAGAATTGCATCATCATCTTCTCCATACATTGGCAAGCAATCAGAGCTCCAAACAGGAAATCAATCAACGCTCGTGGCCGGAAGATATCTTCAAAGAAAGTGCGTAATGTCTGAAAAACTGCTGTTTCTGAAGAATACTTCGACTTTTAGCTCGTATAGAATATAATAGACATGATAGGATTGCGTATTCATTGGTAATTTAATAAGTAAAGATATTCAACATTTCAGGAGCCACCGTGGGCCCTCTTAGAATAATTATATTAGCTGTCTTAATTTATATCGGCTACCGTTTGATCACAAAAAGCTTCAAGAAAGATGAGAATAAAAAAAAGGTTGATGCACAATCAGCCGAGAGCGGTAAAAAATTTACAGATGTCCTGGTGGAAGATCCGGTTTGTCACAAACTGGTTCCAAAACAGCAAGCAGTAAGTCTAGAGAACGACGAAGAAACGCATTATTTTTGCAGTGAAGAGTGTTGTCAGAAATTCACATCCGAAAAAGGAGATGATATATGAAATTTTTTATTGATACCGCTAACATAGAAGAAATTAAACAGGGCATTGCCATGGGCATGGTAGACGGAGTCACCACAAATCCGTCTCTGGTGGCAAAGGAAAGCAAACCCTTCCACGATATTCTCAAAGAAATTTGTGACATAGTCGACGGGCCGGTCAGTGCGGAGGTAGTAAGCATTGATACTGAAGGCATGCTCCGTGAGGCTCGAGAGCTCGCCGCCATGAGCGATAATATCGTCGTAAAAGTTCCAATGATTGTTGATGGGATAAAAGCCGTCAAACAGTTGACTGATGAAGGGATTAAAACAAATGTCACCCTAGTCTTTTCAGCTACCCAGGCCCTTTTGGCTGCCAAAGCTGGCGCAACATATGTAAGTCCGTTTGTCGGCAGGCTTGATGACATCAGCGAACAGGGAATGGATCTCATCAGTGATATCATGACTATTTACCAAAACTATGGGTATCAGAGCGAAGTAATTGTTGCAAGTGTACGCAATCCTTTGCATGTCATGGACGCTGCGATTATAGGAGCTGACATTGCTACTATCCCCCTGAAAGTTATTGCTCAGCTGGCTAAGCACCCCCTCACGGATATCGGTATGAAGCAATTCCTGTCTGACTGGGAAAAGCGTACCAAGTAGATTCACTCACATATGGTTGCTTTCAACATAGATAGTCAAAATATGAAACAATGCATGCGTCTGTTGGTTGCTTCGATGGCAATTATTTTATGGGGATGGCTGCCATATAGTTGGGCTGCCTCCATCTATGTTTGTGAGGACAGAGATGGAGGGAAGCGTTTTACCAACACCCCAGATTCTGCAAGCTGCAGGGTGTTTCGTAATAAACGATCGACACCATTCCCGTCATCAAGCAGATATACCAAAAAAAAATGGGAATCATTTGGAGCCTCCAGATATGATTCCCAAATTGTCTATTACGGAAAACGCTATAATGTCGACCCGAGTCTGATCAAGGCTGTCATCAGAACCGAGTCTAGTTTCAATCGCTATGCCGTTTCCAAGCGTGGTGCGCAGGGACTCATGCAGCTTATGCCTGGTACGGCGCAGGACTTAAATATCATCGACCCATTCAACCCGAGTCAGAACATTGAAGGTGGAACTCGATATCTACGTTCCCTGCTTGATACCTTTGATGGAGACTTGCCCCTGACGCTGGCAGCATATAATGCTGGGCCGTCATTAGTAAAAAGAGTTAATCGAATACCCAAAATACCAGAGACGGTCAGATACGTGAATAAGGTTCTTGCATACTACAAGGGGTACAAAGGGCGTGGGACCATGAAGCCTCTTCAACGCTCCATGATCAACATGCGGGGAATGATCACTATTCAATAGGCATATTCAAAGGCGTTCTCATCCCTCCAAATCCGCTCACCGGTTTTCTTTTACTCTTGAGCCTTTTATAAAATGA
>JABDPQ010000413.1 GCA_013042695.1 Desulfobacterales bacterium
ATTCAGCACAGGTCTCAAAAGGGGAAAAAATTGGTGTAAAACTTCATAAAGGAACATTAACGTGCTCGATTATCTCAAAAGGTTCATAAATTAAACAACCAACTATTTTCAAGCCACGTCTGCAGAATAGTTCTTATTGCTGGTTCGTTATGTATTGCTCGACACTGCTTACCGACGTTTGTACCATGCGAAAACCCGAGCTGCATAAACAATCCGGGTCGGTGACGGCGGTAAGAGAATCGTTGCTATAACAATTCAAGTCCTGAGAAAAAATAGGAAATTTCAAATTCGGCTGTCTCGGGAGCATCTGAACCATGAGTCGCATTTTCTCCAACTGATGATCCATACTGTCTTCTTAACGTTCCATCAGCTGCATCTGCCGGGTTCGTAGCACCCATCAGATCACGCCATTTTTTAATTCCTGCCGCAGCTTCAAGCACCATCACTAAACAGGGCCCACTGCTCATAAAATCTGTCAGTTCGTCAAAAAATGGTTTCCCGTGATGTACCTGATAAAATCCCTCAGCCTCTGCTTTACTTAAAAATAGCTTTTTAAGACCCCTTACTTTGAATCCCTCCTCATAAATACGCACCAGAATCTTGCCGCTATTTCCAGCAGCAAAGGCATCTGGCTTTATGATAGCAAATGTCTGTTCCATTTACATGCTCCCTCTTTTTGAATTTGATAGTGATCTGATCTTTGAATGTGTATCTCTTTTTTTAATCTAATCTGAGCGGTGATATACAAGCACGAATTATTTTTGTAGTCTTACTGCCCAATATAGAACGAAATATAGCATCCCTATGTCTACAGAAAGGCAATAAAATCAGGAAGGCAAAAGCTTCCGAAAGGTGCGTGGGTTAACGGTTGCCAGGCAAGGTAGCATTGGAACTGGCAATTGTCAAGATTGTGGTATGAACTATCAGGCAAGTCGCAAAAGCGCGTTGACGATTGCTACAGCAACTGGACTTCCACCTTTTCTGCCAGTATTGGTAATAAAGGGATAATCTTTCTGGGCCAACAACTCTTTTGATTCAGAAGCATTGACAAAACCAACGGGGACGCCAATCACCAGATCTGGGGTGATCTCCTCTTTTTCTATCATTTCCATGGTCGCCATGAGCGCCGTTGGTGCATTTCCCACGGCAATAATTCCAACATTTCCGCCCTTAATGCTGCGTACTGCAGTTTCTGTTCTGGTTCGACCAGCCTTTCTTGCAGATTCCGCCATACCCGGGTCATTGATATGACACCGAACACTTCCCCCAAAAGACTCTAGCAAGGCACGGTTAATGCCGGACGCCCCCATACCAACATCGATATATATATCGCGACCGCTTTGAATTGAGCAAACGCCTGAACGAATACTATCTGGTTGAAAAACAAGACCCGTGGCAAAAGAAAAATCACCGGTAGCATGAATAACACGCCTGATAATTTGAAACATCTCAGTATCAAGTGATTGCGGATGTAAAAAGGTCTGCTCGTAAAACTCGTCTTCTATAATCGTAAAACTTTTCCCTTCAATTTCATCAGGAGCAATGACAACGGGTTGTCTTATTTCATTCATTTTCAACTATCCTAATTGATTATATATATGCGTAATAACATTGGAATCGTTACCAAAATGCAAATGGACATAACTGCCAATAGCCGAGCCGACACTATAGCCTTCTTGAGAATTATTATCAAGTTTGTAGAGTAATTCAATCTCACCAGATGATTGGCTGAGTAATTCTGTCTCAAGTTTTGAATAGTGAAATTCATGTCCATGCAAAATTACCCCCTTCGGGCCGAGCAAGCATTTTTTTTGCAACCTCACCTGTCGATAGCCAAGGCTTCGCAAACGCCGATTCATGACAGTTCTGAAAGGGAAAATACCAACCATGGAATATTCGTGTTGTTCGATGTCAATCAGGCTGTTGCATAAGTACATGAAACCTCCGCATTCGCCATAGATATGAATTCCTTGTACATGACAGCTATGTATCTGCTCAATCATCAAACGATTTTCACTCAGCTGCTTGGCGAAATTTTCTGGATATCCCCCGCCAAAATAAATCATATCTACACGATCCGGTATGCTCTCATCATGCAGCGGGCTGAAGGGGACTATTTCAAATCCGTTATTATGCAACATTTCAATATTTTGTGGGTAGTAAAATGAGAATGCGTCATCCTTGGCAATAGCGATATACTTTTTCTTCCGCGGTCGTGGATGTGATACCCGCTTTTTCGGTGCTGGTGCTGAGAGGCTCACTTTGCTCTTGAGCATCGTCTCAAGGTCAAGATGCTGTTCAACCGCAGCAGCTAATTGATTAATAGATTCATCGCTTAAGGGTTGCTCATCTCCCATATAGAGACCGAGATGTCGCTCAGGAATAGTAAATCGGGCATCACGCGGCATAAAGCCCAAAACCGGTACTGAAGACTTGGTGAGCACGGAATCGTAGATCAGCTGGCGATGACGTTCGGAACCGATTTTATTGAATATCACTCCTGCTAAGGTGACTCTCGGGTCAAATACTTCAAAACCCTTGAGCACGGCAACCGCGCTTTCTGCGCTAGACTGGGCATCTATAACGATAATAACGGGAATGTCTAGAGTTTTTGCAAGCTCCGCGCTGCTTGCCACCCCTCCGTCGAATAATCCCATCACTCCTTCAATAACAAGGATATCATGGGTGTGCCCTTTTTCATGAAACGTTTGTTTGCAGCACCCATTTCCCATCATCTTAAGATCGAGATTATATGAAACGTTTCCGGTCACCAGTTTGTGCAGGGTCGGGTCAATAAAATCAGGTCCGCACTTAAATGGTTGAACATCATAGCCGCGCCGAACGAGGGCGGCCAGTATACCCATGGTGAGTGTCGTTTTACCGCCACCACTTTTTGCAGCGGCAATGAGAAATGCAGGCTTTTTAGTCATAAATCATTTAAGAACAAGTATGATGATCACACAAGACGACAACAGGAATATAAACGCAGACGAAATGACAAGCCGATTGCATTTGAGAATGTCCGCTGCATTGGGAAGCCTGAGACCATGGCCAATAATTGGATTTTCAATGAGTTCGCCAAAGTAAGATGCAGGCCCACCCAATTGTACTCCAAGAGCTCCAGCAACAGCAGACTCCGGGTGACCACTGTTGGGGCTCGAACTTTTCAGTCGATCCTGAAAAAATATGCGCCCTGCCTGTTTGCTGTCATAGCCAAGAAGATATGCAGCAGAAATGATACAACAGCCTGTAATTCGGGCAGGTAAAAAGTTGAAAAGATCATCCGCCACAGCAGGAACATAGCCAAAATCGATATATCGTTTGTTCTTGTAGCCAAAAATTGAATCCATGGTATTGATTGCTTTATACATCATAGCCCCAGTGGCTGCACCGATAATGGGAGGAGGCGAAGAGAAAACAGCTGCGCCAAGGGCAAAAAGTATGGCCCAAAACAGAGGCGCGGTAATGCCATCAACGAGATTTTCTGATACTGATTCAACGCATGCCCTGGAAATGGTTGTTCGATCCATTCTATCGGTGTCCCGGCCTACCAGCAGTGCGACTGCATTACGTGCACGATTAATGTCATTCGATTGTAAAGCCTGATAAACGTTTTTGCTATGGCGCACCAGATCACCGCCGGCGACACTGAGATACAATACCAGCAATGCAGCAATTGTCGAAACCGTCGTTTGAACGCTATCCAAGGCCGTCAAACTCCCCCAGGTAACCAGGACAGTCACACTCGTGACGATGACAAATACAGCAGCACCGGAAAATTTCTGGCCAACAGGGTGCATTGGCCTCCAGAATATTTTTTCCAACCAATGACACAATTTTCCAATGAACCTGACCGGGTGCGGA
>JABDPQ010000432.1 GCA_013042695.1 Desulfobacterales bacterium
CTGAAAGACTGCATCACGACATACCTCACAGCAGCCTGGTGAAAATTGCCTCCGGTGGTCATTTTATCCAGATAGACGAACCTGAATTGCTCGTCAAGGAGATGCTGATTTTATTCAATGCCTAAACAAATGCATGACTTAAATAACAAAATAAGCACATTTCAACAGACGATTCGTGTTTTGGAAGAGGAAAATATTCAACTCTCCGAGCGGGCTGAAGATGCTATGTTGCTGGGTCTTGTCAGTGAGTCAATCCAAGACCTCCACAATCCAATTGAAATCATCGATCAGGCCATTGAGCGTATCTCAATATTGAAAAACATTCCTTACATAACATGTGCAAGACAGAATCTTGAAACAATTGAAGCAGTTGCAACATTTGCTTCTTTTTCTGACAAGCAGCATTGTGGCTATCCGCTAGATATACCATCTGCAATTATGGAAGAGATCAGTAAAGGCCCCTATTTCATCAGTGATGCAGCGAACCTGATTTTCAAATCTGATAAAACGATTTTTAAACCTGGAGCAACACTTATCATTCCATTCTCTTCGAGATTTATTGTTAGCGGATTCTTTATCTTTGCGACCGATGAGCGTGAAACAACACGCTTGTTCGGTATGCTGTCCCTTCTCTCTCAAGTAGTCGATATCACTATAAACAAACTGGATAACCAGGAACTGATTAAAGAATTACAACATCTCACTAAAACGCTTGAAGTCCGTGTGGCAGAGCGAACAAAGGCGTTACTCAGAACCAATGAAAAACTCAAGGCTGAAATCCGTGAACGAAAACAATCCGAGTCAGCCCTGAAGCATGCTCATGAGCGATTTACAAATGTCGTGAATGGGATTGATGCACATGTCTACGTCTGCGACATCTCAAATTATGAAATCCTTTTCATGAATAAAAAAATGAAAGAGGATTTTGGTGATAACCTTGAGGGACAATCTTGTTTTCGAGCACTTCGGCAGGAAGATGCACCATGTTCTTTCTGCCGAAACACAAAACTTATCGAAAGCTATGAAGTAAACCCTGATAATGTTTCGACCTGGGAGGCCTATCATTGGGCCTCTGGTAAATGGTATCTAAACCGTGACAGGATCATACGCTGGGATGATGATCGCCTGGTCAAACTTCAAGTCGCCAGTGACATAACGAGCATTAAGAAGGCCGAAAAAGAAAAAGAAGAGCTTAACAAACGTCTTCTTGAAGCACAGAAGATGGAAGCAATTGGTACGCTTGCAGGTGGTGTCGCGCACGATTTCAATAATTTGCTTACCGGTATCCTCGGAATAACGTCTATGATGCTCGACGAAGTTGATCAAGACCATCCGCATTTCAAGAACCTCAGGAATATAGAAGAATTCATTGAGAATGCCACAGGACTGACAAAGCAACTTCTCGGGTTTGCCCGCAAGGGAAAGTATGAAACCTCTGTTGCAGATATAAACACCATCGTTGCTTCAACTGCAGAATTATTTGGACGAACCAAAAAGGAGATTATCATCAATAGTTCTCTGGCACCGAATCTCTGGCTTGCTGAAGTTGATACCGGTCAAATCCGTCAAGTACTCCTAAATTTATACGTCAATTCCTGGCAGGCCATGCCTAATGGAGGTGAGCTTCTTATAGAAACACACAACCGGGTCATTCTCAAGAATGAGGCTCAAACTCTCCAGGTTGAGCAAGGGAATTACGTTGCTATAGACGTTTCGGATTCCGGTGTCGGAATGGATTCCTCAATTCTACCACACATCTTTGACCCCTTCTTTACGACAAAAGAACGGGAAAGAGGAACCGGCCTTGGTCTTGCTTCCTCCCATGGAATTATTCGAAATCATATGGGCGCTATCGAAGCAACGAGTGCGAAAGGTAAAGGTTCCACCTTTACCGTTTTGATTCCTGCCTCCAGTAAACACCTCTCTGAGTCACCTGAATCAAGTAAAAGTGCAGAGTACGGATCAGGCACGGTTCTGCTGATTGATGATGAGCTTATCATCAGGGATGTTGGCAGTAAAATGCTTCGAATACTTGGCTATGACGTCGAAGTTGCTCATAATGGTCAGGAAGGCCTCGATAAGTATTATCAGCAACCAGCAGATCTCATTATTCTTGATATGATCATGCCTGGAATGAGCGGTACCGAGGTATTTAAAAAGCTACGCACCTATGACCCAGATGCCAAAATAGTCCTTTCAAGTGGATACAGTCTGGATACTCAGACGGAGGAATTGATGGCAACGGGCTGTAGGGGATTTCTGCAAAAACCCTTTACCCTGTCACAACTCGCGGAAATGCTTAAAACTGCACTTGCGAAAAATGTAGTTTAGTTCAAAACATGTTCGTTACTTATGCTTCGTAAACCTTTGTCTAAGTTTCTCCCATAACACGGCATCAGCCACCATTGCTCCATCTTTGTACCGCCAAACTTCTCTGATATCAGAGGCATCACTATATTTAAATTTCTTTGGATAAGCTGACAGGATGAATGGCTGCTTCAATTGATAGAGAGATTTCAATCCCCCGAGATACCAATACGCAGGTACTTCTGAAAAAACTATTCTATCATGGTTTTCGATATAGTAACGGCCAGTTACTGCATAACGATCTTTAAGTGTATCCCAATTGTTTCTTGTCATATAGGCGCCATGAATCAATGTGAATATTACTATTACAATCATCACTCTATTAAACTGATGGTTACTACGTTGAAAGAGAAGGCCGCCACCAATCAGGAAGATAAAGTTGAGAAGGAATGGAAGTCTATACCATGTGCCCCTGCTCTGCCAATCATTCGATAAGTATTGTGAACCAGGATAAATTGTCACCAGGCTTATGATGATGATGAGAATATAAACAATAGCGGCAAGATAAGGAAATTCACGTTTTACGAGTAGAAAGACTCCATACAAAATTGCTACCATAAACAGTAGGTATCCCAGATAATTACCTGAGAAGATAAATGGCAGCTTGGCGAGAAACTCTAGATATGCTGCCATATCCATCATCGGCATGGGATACTTACTTGATATCCCAATTGCCCATAGACGATAGCTGGTATATAACATTGCAATCGCTACGACCGATGCAGTCTCCCAATATCTCTTATTAAAAAGTAACAGGATAAAAACGAAAAGACAGCCTGATGTAACAAATATTTCCTTACAGAGCATTGCCAGAAAAAGTAAAAATAAAGCAAGACCGGCAAACCAAAATCTCTGAGAAAAAGTTTCACTCGTAAGGTTTTTATAACAGAAGAAAATCGCACTCAGCATCAAGAGAAACCCTTCCATGTAATGCCTGGTGCCAATAAACTCCTGGATGGCGATAGTGGCGGGCAAAAACATCCAGGCAATTGTCACCAGCAGACTGAATTGTACACTTTGAGAAAACCTCAGCACTGAAAAAAGTGTAACTGCGGTCAAGACAAAGACTATGAGGCTGTGAATATAAGCAACTTTTGGATTAGTGCCTCCAATTTGAAAATCGCACCAATAGGAGAACATCTGCATTGGTGTAAAAGAGAAGCCAGAAGCTGCTATTACCTTAGGCGATAAGAAAAAAGAAAGTGGATCTTCCACCTTACTTATAAAAGCGAAAAGAGTCGCATCATCATCAAACCAGAAATCTGTTAATATGCCTAGAAAGAAACCTGCTTCTAAGGCACCGACTAGAATGATTAAAACTAACGGTAAATATTTCAAGCCCGAAGACGATGAGGGATAGTGTCGGGAACCCATGTGCATCTCGAATTAATAACACTCAAGCGGGTATCATTGAATGTCTTTTTGTGTGCAACCGTGATCAGGAAGGCGAGATTCAGAAATGATATAGTGCGGTCTGCGTTTTACTTCGAGAAATATCTTGCCAATATATTCACCACAAATACCCATTGCAGCCAATTGCAGCCCACCTAAAAAATAGATTCCAGCCATAATTGATGTCCAGCCGGGAACTGCGTGGTTTGAGAAGAATTTCACGCCAAGAGCATACAAACCATAGAGAAAACTCGTAAAGGAAAAGAAAAAACCCGCAATAGCCAAGGCCCTGAGAGGAAAGACACTAAAACTCGTTATACCACTCAGAGCAAGACTTACCATCTTGCGGAAAGAATATTTGGTAATTCCATGAGCTCTCTTCGCAGGAGTGTATTCAATTTCAATCTGCCTATAGCCAATACTGGCAATAATTCCACGAAAAAATAAATCATGCTCATTGTAATCTCTTAATGTGACTAACACCTGTTTGTCTATCAATCGGAAGTCAGCAGCACCTGGCTTTATATGTAACTTTGATATCAAATTTATACCCCTATAAAAAACGTGAGCTGATATTTTTTTAAATATCCCGATAGCTTGGTTGTCTTTTCTGCAGGTATAGACGATATCGTAACCCTCTCTCCAAAAATGCAGCATTTTCGGTATCATTTCAGGAGGATGCTGCAAATCCCCGTCGATAAAAAGAATGATATCTCCATTGCAACTATCGATTCCTGCCTTCAAGGCATTTTGATGGCCAAAATTTTTTGACAAAGAAACATAGTAAATATTTTCAGTACTTTGGCATGCTTGTTTTATATTCGCTAAGGTCTTATCAGTACTGCCATCATCGACAAAGAGAATTTCATAAGAAATACATTCTGACAAAACAGAAGAAAACCGCTCTATCAAAAGAGGAATATTTTCTTCTTCATTAAAAACAGGGACAATAATATTCAATACCTTGTCATCAAGTTGTCGGAGCATGTCGCCAAGCCAAAATCAGATAAGAATAAGAAGAATTGAGAAAACACCGAAAATGATTCCAAGAGTCTGCCGGACAGACAGCATCTCTCCAGTCAATACGCCAAAAAGCACGACAAGGACAACAACACCAACTGTCATAACAGGTGATACCTTGCTGATGGGAAAGGCCTTAAGCGCAAAATAATACATCACAAAAGAAACAAGGTAGGACATCGCGCTACTGAAAATAAGACCGTACCATTGCACATGTGCGTCCTGGTATCGGGTGGCAAGTTTTAAAAAAACTTGTGCCGATGATGAAAAAAGGACACCCGCTACGATATATGCAATTCGAATATCAAGCGTCATATCTTCTCTAAGAATTTAAGATAAATAATCAATCTACCAGCAACGAACTATGATAAAGAACTGATTTCAATCAAGGAAACCTCTTGTTATACCTTTCACTCTAAGTTGTTATAACAACTCACATAAGATTATGGTATCACTGATAGAGTAACGATTTTGATGGACAAAGGATCCTTTCTTTGCTCCGCTCAAATGGTAACAGACTGCTTTTTTAGATAATTAACAGGAAAACTGATCAATATCCTTTTATCCAGAACATCGATACCTAGCAGTTGATCAGAAATTGCTCCATTCGTATTCCATCTGTCTGGCAGTTTTTAATGCATGTTCCCTGCCGGCAAGGCGGTCAACCAGATGCAGACTCATATCGATTCCTGCAGAAATGCCAGCTGAAGTCAGTATGTGGTTCTCGTCAACCCAGCGCACACCCTCTTTTATGTTGATATTAGGAAATGTTTCTCTGAAATCAGCAATATCGTCCCAATGCGTGGTTACTGTCATTCCTTCAAGCAACCCAGCCTTTGCTAACAGAAAAACACCTGTGCAGACAGAAGCAACAATGTCAGTTCTTCCTGCAGTAGAAATTATCCATGATATGATCTGAGCCTTATTTATCTCTGCCTCAACTACACCCCCTGGAATAATCAACACATCTAGGTTTGGATGATATTCGATGCTATACATCGGGATTACCTGCAGCCCTCCACGGACAACAATCTCTTCTTTCTTCTCTGCAATGGTAACAACATTAAAAAGCCGATTAGTAGGATCAGTGTTCATCATTGCCCTGAGGCGCTGCGCGGTCGAGAACACTTCAAATGGTCCGGCAAAATCAAGAACTTCAACATTATCAAATAAATATATGCCTATTGTTTTCATTTATTTCGTGAAAAGAAAATGTTATTTCAAAACAAACATTACACT
>JABDPQ010000439.1 GCA_013042695.1 Desulfobacterales bacterium
CCGCAGGCCGGTTTACCAGGAGTTGCGTAAGTGATGAAAATGAAGATGTACGTTTCATTTTCTGAGCAGAAGTTGGTGTATCGGCGGGAATTAATCGACCAATAGCGATCCAGCCGAAAGCTCCAAGTAAGGCGAGAATTAAGAAGGAATTCTTCAGACCGACATGATCAATGATCAATGCCAGAGCAGGGATGCCGATAAGGGTACTGCCGGCCCAGGCGGTCTCGAGAATGCCGATAATTCTGCCTCGTCTTTCAAATGGTACGTGACGGCCGACAAATGCCTGAATTGCAGGATCAAAAACCGTTTTACCAAGACTTGCAATCACCAGACCAACAAAAATTGGCCAGTAATGGGCGGCAAGTCCGCAGGTAAGCATACCAATGGCAAGCATGGCCAGGCCGGCGCGCATCATCAGCCTGTAACCCAGTCGATCTGCTATGGGGCCGCTGAAAAATCCTAAAAGTGATGTTGCCTGGCTGGTAGCAATTATCGACGTAATTGCCGTAAGTGGAACATCGAGTCCTCTGCTGAGAGCTGGGGCAAATGGATAGATAAAACGACGGCCGGTATTAAGGAGAACTCTGAGAATGGTTACGCCAATGATCTGCTTGGTAAGGCGTGGATTCATAATAGTGGTCTGCGGCTCATAATCTATGCCCGAGAAGAAATAAATTTTCAATCGTGCTGCACATGATTGGCTGGTTCTAAAAAACAATCGTTAGGCGTAAGGTGAAATCTTAGAGCATAGACAAGGGAAATGATGGGGACACGTTGTTAGATGAAAATTTTACCCGGATTCATCAGATCTTTGGGATCCAGCATATTCTTGATTTTTTTCATTATGTCATAGCTTTCACCATGTTCCAAGCGCATAAATTTGCGCTTGCCAATACCGATGCCATGCTCACCGGTACAGGTGCCCTCAAGACCAATAGCCTGCTCAACAACCTGGTGATTAATGGTTTCAAGTTTTTGCCATTCTTCTTTGTTTTCGGGGTCTCCAACAAGAACGATATGCAGATTACCATCTCCGGCATGGCCGAAAACATAGCCTGGCACCCCTTGCTGCAAGACCTGCTGCTTGGAAAAACTCACCATCTCAGGGAAACGAGAAATTGGGATGGCGGCGTCGACAATCAGGGTTTCTTTACCTGGATGGGCACGATGTATGGTTTCCCAGGCATCATGACGCGCTTGCCAGAGGTTTTTCCTTTCCTTTTCGTCAATAGCATAGATAAATTCAAGCGCCCCGCAATCTTCACAGATTTCTCGGCTCAAGGCAGCTGTTTCCTCGAGCGCGGCAGTGCTGATACCGTGAAATTCACAGAAAAGTGATGGTTTCTCAACCAGGTTCAGATTTTTTTCTTCATTCATCAGGTGAATCAGTTCTTCAGTCAGCAGTTCAAGTGCTGCCGGTTCCATGCCGGAAGCGATTAACAGAACCACCGCCTCTGAAGCTGATTCGAGGCTCTCAAAGGTTACCGTTGCGGCCAGGTGACAGGCTGGAATGCCGCAGAGTCGCAACGTTGCCTTGGTTACAATCCCCAAGGTACCCTCAGAGCCGATGAAGAGCCGGGTTAGATCGTAGCCTGAAGATGATTTATGGGCGTGAGTTCCTGTTTGGATGATATTTCCATCGGGAAGCACAATAGTCAATTGCATGACAAAATCCTTGGTGGCGCCATATTTGACCGTCTGAACCCCAGAGGCATTATTGGCAATCATGCCGCCAATGGTTGCATCTGCGCCGGGATCGACCGGAAAAAACAGACCGCTTGCACTGAGTTTGCGGTTTAATTCTTTACGAAGTACGCCCGGCTGCACATCAACCTGCAGATCATCCTCCCGAATGGCAAGTATGCGGTCCATACGGGTCAAATTTATGACCAGCCCACCGGCTGTCGACAGTGGGTTTCCTTCTGTGCTGGTTCCGGCTCCCCATGGGGTGACGGGAATATTTTCAAGGTAAGTAAACTCCAGAACCTTGGCCACTTCCTCAGTGGTTGTCGGCCAGATCACCCCGGATGGCAAAACACCGGTGTGAGGCGAAATGTCATGGAGATGAAGCTCGAGATTGGACTGTCCGGTTGAGAAGTCTTCAGGCCCGACAATTTCAATGAGCCGCTCTTTTTGGTCTTCGCGCAATGACTTCATGGTGACGATGCTCCCTGAATCAATCAAGGCTTTTTAAGACGTTTTCGAGAGTATCCTTGGCGTCACCAAAGAGCATTCTGGTATTTTCCTTATAAAATAGAGGATTAGATACCCCGGCATAGCCTGTTGCCATAGATCGCTTCAAGACAACGGTGGTCTTTCCTTTCCAGCATTCAAGTACCGGCATTCCGGCTATGGGACTGTCCGGAACCTCTAGTGCGGCTGGATTAACGATATCATTGGCCCCAATTACTAAAGAGACATCTACATTGGGAAAGTCATCATTGACTTCATCCAACTCAAAAACGATATCATAGGGAACTTTGGCCTCTGCAAGAAGCACATTCATATGGCCGGGCATGCGGCCTGCAACCGGATGAATACCAAAACGCACAGAAATCTTTTTTTCACGCAGCTTACGAGTAATTTCACGCACGACATGCTGGGCCTGGGCAACAGCCATACCGTAACCGGGTATTATCATGACTTCCTTGGCATCGAGAAGCATATCTGCAACTTCAGAGCCTTCAACGGCAATGATATCGCCGGCCTCCTCATCTGATCCTGGATCGGCCTCGCCGCCAGATGTGCCAAAACCTCCTGCTATAACGGAGATGAACTTGCGGTTCATGGCGCGACACATAATGTAGCTGAGGATTGCCCCGCTGCTGCCGACGAGGGCACCGACGACAATTAACAGATCATTGCTCAGCATAAATCCCGTTGCAGCTGCCGCCCATCCTGAGTAACTGTTAAGCATGGAAATGACTACCGGCATGTCGGCTCCGCCGATCGCTATCACCATATGAATACCAAAAAGCAATGACAGAATGGTCATCAGGATAAGTGGCACCGCTCCGCCACCCATCGCCGTGAGCCCGACAAATTTACCGCCTAGCCATATAACTCCAATCAGCAGGAGCAGGTTCAGCCAATGACGCCCAGGCAGCAGTATAGGTTTACCACTGATTCTGGCACTTAATTTGAGAAAGGCAACCACCGATCCGGAAAAGGTCAGGGCACCGATCAGAACACCCAAATAGGTTTCAACAGCGTGTATGGTATTATCAATTCCGACACGTGATGTGTCATGTTCCATGAAATCAGCAAAACCGACAAGAACTGCTGCCAGGCCAACCAGACTATGAAGAATGGCTACCATTTCGGGCATTTGGGTCATTTCTACTTTTTTTGCCAGAACAAGGCCAATTGACCCGCCAACGATAATGCCGGCAAATAAGATAAAGAAGTTATTCGACACGGTACCTATAATGGTCGCCACCAGGGCCACCAGCATACCGAATATGCCGAATAAATTTCCCCGCCGGGAGGTCTCGGGCTGGCTTAAACCGCCCAAGGCGAGGATAAACATGATCGTTGCACCAATATATGCGACTGTTACGATACCTTGAGACATATCTTTTCTCCTACTTCCTGAACATCGCCAGCATCCGCTGGGTGACGGCAAATCCGCCGAAAATATTAATGCAGGTGATCAGTACTGCGATTCCCGCCAGAAACATGATGAAAAAACTATCGGATGAAATCTGCAGTAAGGCGCCAATGATAATGATGCTGCTGATGGCGTTGGTTACACTCATCAGCGGAGTGTGGAGAGAAGGTGTTACATTCCAGATAACCATATAGCCGATGAAGCAGGATAGAACAAAGACGGTTAAGTGAGACATGAATTCAGGAGGTGCCACACTTCCGAGACCGAGTAGGGCGATACCACCAATGACAAACGGAACAAGAAATGCGAACGGATTTTTTTTCTTTTCTATTTTGACTATTTCTTGCGCTGGAGCTGGCTTTGGTGCCGGGCCGGCAGCAGATAGCTTAGGCGCAGGCGGCGGCCAGGTAATTTCACCGTTTTTAATCACCGTTGCCCCTCGAATAACCTCATCTTCCATATCGATGACAATCTCGCCATCCTTTTCTGGTGTCAGCTCCACCAATAGATGACGAAGGTTGGTGGCATACAGCTGAGAGGCCTGGGTGGCTAAACGGGACGGTAGGTCGGTATAGCCGATAATGGTCACGCCATGTTTGATAATGACCTCATCTGCTTGCGTGAGTTTACAGTTTCCTCCCATCTCGGCGGCAAGATCAACAATAACACTCCCGTCCTTCATGGATTTTACCATCTCCTCGGTGATCAGTTCTGGTGCCGGCCTGCCAGGGATCAGCGCAGTGGTAATAATGATGTCGATTTCTTTTGCCTGTTGGGCAAAAAGTTCCATTTCGGCTTTGATAAATTCATCGCTCATCACCTTGGCGTAACCACCCTCGCCGGTTCCGTCTTCATCTGCAAAGTCGAGCATTAAGAACTCACCATCCATACTCTCAACCTGCTCTTTGACCTCAGGACGGGTATCAAAGGCACGAACAATCGCTCCCATACTCTTGGCAGCGCCAATGGCAGAAAGACCTGCGACGCCAGCCCCAATGACCAGAACCTTTGCCGGTGGAATCTTCCCGGCTGCCGTTATCTGGCCGGTGAAAAAACGGCCAAAGTGCTGGGCTGCTTCAACAACAGCGCGGTATCCGCCAATATTTGCCATCGAGCTTAATGCATCCATTTTCTGGGCTCGGGAAATACGAGGGATTGAATCCATGGCCAACACAGAAACGTTTTTTTCAGAAAGCTTGCTCATCAGCTCTTCATTTTGGCCCGGCTGGATGAAGCTGATAAGAACCTGACCTTCTCGAAGAAGATCTAATTCGTCCAGATCAGACTCTGGGGAGCTTTCAGGAGCTCGTACTTTAAGGATGATATCTGACTGGTCGTAGAGCGTTTTAGCATCTTCTACAACCTGAACTGCACAGTTACGATAGCTGTCATCTGTAAATTTTGCCTCGAGCCCAGCTCCTGATTCAATAGCGACTTCATAGCCAAGTTTTTTGATGACATCAGCAACTTCAGGTGTTGTGGCGATGCGTCTTTCACCTGGGTGGTTCTCTTTTGGTACACCGATTCTCATACTATCCTCCTCTTGGGAATCGTTGGAGAGGTGTCAGCACATAGATTTATGTCAGGTTTCCCGTCTATACTTTCAGACTCTCCGCATGAAGCTCGATAATCGAAAAATTACTCGAAATGCAGAAATAGTAATCTTCCTGAGATGTTATAGCTGTAGATTTTCAGAAATATACATTGAACAATACTTATAATACTCATTTACGAAAAGATAATGGTAAAGAGCAAAAAAGGCTCTAAAAGAAGGATTTACCCGGTGTCATGCGTGGTAATGAGGATGGCGCCTGTTGCCCCGGAACCTTGAAAGTCATGCTACAGCAGCAGCCCGCCCAGCGACCCAGCCAGTAGTGAAA
>JABDPQ010000441.1 GCA_013042695.1 Desulfobacterales bacterium
TCCGTGGCTGGTGTTTCGAATACCCTAGCACATTACTGAAACTGTTTTGCATAAAAAATTAACAGGACAAAATAGGAGCGCAGACCTCAAAAGAGGAACGATCTGCGCCCCAGTGCTGCCGGAAAAATGAAGGAGATAAGAAAACCTCTGGAAAAACCTACAGCAGCCAGCGGGTTTGCAATACATTGGCAAGAAACAAAGAAGTAAAAGGAGAAACCAATGTATCCATGAGTTCGCTGACCAATTTAAACAAGTTGTACCCATCCGACCTACCGTGTATCTATACAGAATAAGTGTTTGATAAGCAAGGTGCGAGCTACCACACCATTATCCGTTCCTCAGAAAATGAAAGATTTGCCCTGCTAGTCATAACAAGTTCACAATGATGCATTGATGAGGTTTATAGAATAGGTTTATCTATAGTTGTGCTCCAGCAAGCCTTCCAGCCTAATTCAGAACATATTGCAATTATATATAAACCGTGAAGAATTGAACTGCGGGGTGGGTTACAATCGAAAGCAGTTTTCTATGGGGATTAAACGAGATTTTTCGGCCGTAGGTTGAATACCGAGATCGCCTCTTTGATGAACATATTTTGACATTCTCATACCACGTTGACTATGTAAGATTCAGAATCGATCATTACAGCTATTCCAAAGTTTTAGCAAATTTTTATTAAACCGGCGTGGTAACTTGTTAAGATGGCAGGTGAGCAATGCAATCATATTGGCGAAGTAGTATGTGCCATTATAGAGGACAAGGGTAGATTTTTAATTGCTCAAAGGCCTTCCGACCATCAGCTGGCTAATAAATGGGAATTTCCCGGAGGTAAAGTAGGTGATGGTGAGGCATCCTTTGAGGCACTAGAGCGAGAAATAAATGAAGAGCTCGATCTTATCGTTGAAATAATTGATCAGTTAACACCTAACGATCATTCTTATCCAAATTTTTCATTAACTTTAATACCATTCAGATGCTCAATTATCGAGGGAGTGCCCGATCCAACTGAGCATCAACAAATTGCATGGGTGACAATCGACATGATTGATAGCTACGAGTTTTCGCCAGCTGATATCCCTATTCTTAATGAGTATCTGAGCCAAAGGAGAATAGAATGAAATATTAGTGGGTAAATCAAAATCAGACTTTCACTCAAGAAATAAATGGCGGTTATATTTGGTCTCCTAAAACCAAGGCAAACGGGAGCAAGAATGTCTTTTATGACAATATGAGGAAAGTCTCTCCGGGTGATATTGTATTCTCCTTTTACAAAACCAGGCTACCTTGTATTGGCATAATCACGTCACACGGGTATGACCAGGTTAAATCTGAGTTCGGCACTTCAGGTGCAGTGTGGGGGACTGATGGCTGGATGGTAAACGTCGACTATCGGAGAGTTCGGAATGTAATAGCTCCCAAGAACCATATGAACGTTATCGGACCCTTGCTACCTATTAAATATTCACCTCTCCAGTGGATCTTCTTGGTTTTTAGCCAAAATGAGAAGCATTATACGTTTGAATAATAATGGTATATCTAAACTTTAATTAACTGCATTTATGCGTTATAAAGATTGTTGTGGGCTGCAGATTAGGTTAGCCTCATAATTTGGAGAGAGAGGGCAAAGTCAATAATATAAAATCTAAAAGCTGGGATAGCTTATCGTTTTAATAATGAATTGAGGATTGTTATGAGGCTGAGTGGGATATCCAAACTGAAAATCCAGCCATTCAACTTAGTTTATAATCTCCTTACTGCTAAAAAGATCCTCGGTGAAAACTCTGGTAATATATCTTTGATATCATTAGGTGTGTTTACTAATTGTCGTATTTACCTCACAATATTTCTTTTGTTGATGTTGACCCTATTATGTCCTTCTTTTTTACTTTCGGCTTGGTTTGGTGTACAGATTCAAAACTATTACTCAAATAGTGAACCAAAGAGAGGCGTTGAGATTATTGCTGTGGCTCCCAGTTCTCCAGCATTCGAAGCCAATTTGCAAGCTGGAGATATTATCCTTTCTCTAAACAACTCTCCTGTTTTTCATAACACTTCCTTATCGGATGCTCTTCAGGCTTTTTCCTCTGGTGATACGATATCACTAATAATTTGGCGATTGGGTAAGAAAGAGAGGGTGCTAGCTATTCTAAAGGATTTGCCCCAAGACATCAGATATCACAATGAGGCTCGTTTGTATTTTAAGAGAGGTGATTATAAAAGATCTAGTGAAATTCTAAATGAACTAATTAAAATTAGTCCAAAAGACGCAGTAGCTTACGAGATGCGAGCCCGTAATTACATCAAACAAGGTCGATATGAGCACGCTATTGCAGATATGACGAAGGCCATCAACTTGCAGTCTAATACTAACTTTTTCAACTTACGTGGATGGATGTATTTAGAACAAAATAATTATAAAGCGGCAATTGATGATTTCAGCAGAGCAATTACTATTGATCCTTTAATTCCGTCGGCATATTATAATAGAGGTATTGTATTAAGAGAAATTGGAAAATCTAAAGAAGCATATTTAGATTATTCGAAGGCAATCGAATTAGATCCAAACTTTGCAGATGCTTACATTAATCGATCCCAGATTCAAGAGGAATTGGGTAATAAACAGGCTTCAATTTCTGATTATAATCTTGCAGCTGAGGCTTATTTAGAAAGGGG
>JABDPQ010000448.1 GCA_013042695.1 Desulfobacterales bacterium
GAGCGCTTGGAGCATCCGGGTGATTATCAATCTGCAGATGAAACGGAGAATTATGCCAGTCTGGCAGAAGATCACCGATCATCAGGTTGGGCAACTCCTGTTCCTGATAACCAAAGAGCTGAGTAAACTGAGAATTTGCTTGATAGAGCTCTTCCCCTCTAACAAGAATAATCCCTTCACAGGTTACTTCAGCAAGTTGTCGAAAGCGTTTTTCACTGGCGATGAGCTCCTGCCTCAATCTATTGTTCTCGAGACACCGGGCCAGAGTGTTGAGAATAATTTCCGGGTGGGTCGGTTTACAAAGATAATCAGAAATGCCTGTTCTGAGTCCATGAAGGGCACTGTCCAGGGATGCATACCCGGTCATAATGATGACGGCAAGATGATCGTGGCGGGATTTGATATAATCGGCTATCTCATCTCCGCTTGCATCAGGAAGATGTAGATCTACAAAGGCGGCATCAAAGTGCTGCTGCTGAAGCAACTTTAACGCCTGCGTGCCGGTCGTCGCTCCAACGACAGTATAGTCATTGTTTTCGAGGATATACCTGAATGAGTTTAAGAAATGAAGATCGTCATCTATGATGAGTATTGAATATGCCATATTCCTTTTGCCAGTAAGTTATAGACTCACCTATAGAGATAAAAAAACCAAATCGTTCTGCTTTGGCTATAAGCTGCCAGATATCAACGGTGGGTAATACATAACCAGTGACGATCAGCATTTGCCTCAAGGCAGAGAGAACTCAGGCTTTATTATATCACATAACTACAGAGATTAATCAGCACCTTGTTACTTTGATTTTACCGGCAGCGATACGGCAAATCGTGTACCGGCAGTTTTACCTGCCGCATATGAAATTGATCCCCCCAGATCAGCAACAATTTTACGGGTAATTGCCAAGCCAAGACCTACATGACCACTGCCTTTTGTGGTGACTCCGGCGGTAAAAATAGTATCAGCCAGATCCGCAGGAGTGCCGGGACCGTTATCTTCAACGATAATTGTAATATGCTCAGAATTTTCGCTGGTTTCGGTTGATACTGAGGTTTTGATAGTCAGCGTCCCTCCATCGCCAAGAGCCTCAATACCGTTTTTTATCAAGTTGCCGGTAATTTGCCTAATTCCTGATGTACTCGTTTGTATCAATGGTAGATTATCATCAAGTTCTCGTAAAATAGTGATCGAGCTTTCAGGTTGAAGTGACTGTTTGTAAAAATCAGCGGCGCTGGTGACAATCTGATTGATATCCACTTTTTGATAGTCGTCACCCATTTGTGTTGAGGAAAGATCATTCAGTTGCGATGTAATTTTGGTAATATGCTGGATCTCATTGCCAATAAGATCCAGGTCTTCTTGCAGGTTCGAAGGTTGGTCGAGCTTCATGCTCATCGTCACCAGGTAATTTTGCAGGGTGGCCAAAGGGTTGTTGATCTCATGCGCAATTTGACGAGCAATCCGGTTGAGAGCATTGATTTGTTCATTGGCCGCTTGTTGCTGAAGCCGCTCGAGCCGTATACGCATGCCCACCTGTCCAGCTAGAAGAGAGAGCGTTTCTTGGTGTTCAGTAATTGCTTTCGATTCTGCCTCTCTCACGCCTGCCACTAAAACGCCACGCGCAGATTTTTCAAGTGGTATCGGGATCGTCACAAGACCATCAGAGCCCAGCAAATGCAGACACTGAATTTCGGTTGCATCAATTGAGAGTTTATCTGTAGAGGTGGCATGCAAAATCGCCTCACTTTTAAGACATTCTGATATAATACCCGTCTCACCGATAGTAACAGGTAACGAGCGTTCTTTATTCTTCTGGTGTTCATTGCTGCCCGAAAGATGAATTCGCATAACACCGCTATCCGCATCAGGCAGAAGAAGCAAGCAGCAACGGATGTTTAAAAGGATTTGAAAACTTTCTTCTATAATTCGAACGATCCGGGTGAGGTTTTCTGCTTTGAGCAGGTTGTCAAGGACACCTCCAATAGTAGAAATTGCCTGAACTTTGCGAGCTAAGCGGACCCGATTAGTTTGAATCTGTTCGGATGGCAGTGACTTGACCAATGGATCGCTATTTCCATGAATACCGATGTCTGCTGTAACTTGTTCTACTGATGCAAGAATCTCGGTTATGAGCTCAGGAAGAGAGGATGCGTCAATTCCCAACAGTTGTTCAGCTGAAAGATCTGGCGCGTCCTTTTCCACTATCAGCGAATTACTCAACCTGTTTGCAGCCCAGATAATTTTACCGAGTGTGTTCAGCTTCTGGGCATTTTGGAGCTCATCATGATGACTGAATACCGCATCGGTTACCGATTGTTGAAGGTTCCATTGAGACACCAGAAGACTGCTGGCTTCATAATGGGTGACACCCAAATCGTTTTTTTCATGAATTGGCAACATATTACCACTTGATTCCTGAGCCAGAATGAGCCGATATTTTTTTGGGAAGGAAACGAAGAGAAGCAATTTGCCAATATCATGCAACAATCCGGCAAGATATGCTTCTGCCGGATCTGCGTATCCTTGTTTTTCGCTGAACGTCTTGGCGATAACTGCGGTGAGAAATGAATGATACCAAAATCTCGAAAGGTTCAGGGTTCCATCCGGGTCAACGCTATTGAAGGTTTCAAACACTGATACCGAGATGGCTAAATTTCTAACCGAATCAATGCCCAGATAGATAACTGCCTGGCCTATATCTGTAAACGAGCTTCGAGAACCTATAAACGCAGAGTTTGCCAATTGTAATACCCGGGCACTCAACGAGGCATCAGCAGCAATCAGTGAACCTATCTTTTGTAGATCCCGATCTTTACTGTTGCACATGTCAATGAGCTTAATTAACGAGTGAGGCAAATTCGGAATCTTACTGATATCAATCAACGTGTCGCTTCTATAAGGTGTCGATGTCATGTGAGAAACCCTCCTTTTCATCTCGTATGATTATTCAAAACGAGATGTCTCTGACACGAGTCAGAAATGTATAGCGCCATGTTTAGTAATGACATGCTGTTTTTATCGCCTTTCTCTATACTTAGCAGAAAGAAGCACCAATTTCCAGTCAAGACGACGATTTTGCTGGGTTAACCCGGTTATCTCATCAGCCGAGGCTGCCGTGTAGGCGATGATCGCGACAGTAGGCTGTAATCGCTTATGCTTACTGTCGCGGCGACGCTGCATACGCGGTTGCTTCGGTTGATGAAAACCCGGGTCAGTCGCGGCTGACGCCAGGTCCTATGATCGTATTGATACCCCCTGATCCGGGAATAATCTCAATTTGAGTAGGAATTCTGTCTTTGAGGCTGGCAACGTGGGAAATGATGCCGACAAGCTTACCCTGGTTCCTGAGACCGACAAGAGCAGCAATAGCAATTTCAAGAGCATCCTCATCAAGGGTTCCAAACCCTTCATCGAGAAAAAGCGAGTCGATTTGGGTGGTGGCACTGGTCATAGAGGATAACCCTAGGGCAAGGGCAAGGCTTACAATGAAACTTTCACCGCCGGAAAGATTCTTCGTTGAGCGTACTTAGCCTGCCTGATAGGCATCAATGATGTTGAGCTCAAGAGGTCTGTCAGAGCTGTGAATGAGTAGATAGCGATCGCTCATTTCCCTGAGGCGGATGTTGGCATTGGAGATCAGCAGCTCAAAAGTAATTCCCTGGGCAAAATTTCTAAATTTTTTGCCATCATTTGAGCCAATAAGCGAATGTAACTGCATCCATTGTTCAAGTTTTGATTCCTGCGCTTTAAGGAGGTTTATTTGCTTCTGATGCCGAAGCGCCTGCTTCTCGTCAGTTTCCAGCGTGTTTGATAATCTGCCAATTTCCTGTTGTTTCAAAGAGATTGATGCGGTAAGAGCTGAGATTTCTGAGGCGACCTGCTCGAGCGATAATGAAGAAAGCTGCTTTTCCTTTAAAAAAGTAAGTTTTTGTTGTTTGTCTCGCAATAATGTTGTGACTTGCTGTTGCTGATTTTGCAGTTTTTCTATGCTTTCAGAGAGTTGCTTAAATTCGGCTTCAGGTAATAGTGCGTCATTGAAAGCTTCTTCTGCAGCAAAGCCATGTGACTTGATTTGATTGAAAAAATCACTTTCAGCATCAGCCAAAGTGGATTTTCGAATATCGAGTGTATCATTGAGAGATCTGATGCGTTCTTGCAGGATGAGATCCTCTTCCTCTGCACCTTTGCACGTTTGTTTGAGGTTTTGAAGACTGAGAGAAGCCGTTTTTATTTTTCCCTCGAGTAATTGTTCCTCTTCCTCTGGCTTTTTGTCAGAAAATAAGTGTTGTCGATGCTCTTTAAGATCTTTTAGGGTTTTTACGAGTTTGGAAAAATTATTTTTGATTATTTCTCGTTCAACTCGCTGTTCTTGTTGGCTCGCATGATTGCTCTGCTGGAGCAATGTTAATCGCCGTAATTCTTTTTCAAGCTCTTGCAGCGACTCTTGGCGTTCTTTGTAGACGATAAATCGCTTTTCTAGAATCTCGATGAGTTCTGCACCAAATGTTTCATCTTGTCGGTAAGGATCAGTTACCTTTGTGAGTTGTTTACGTGAGCTTTGCACTTCAACTTCTAATCGGGCTATATCTGATTCCAATTGCTTGACAAGTGCGCTCTGTTTGACTTGCAAGGTCGTCAAATCCTGGATGGCGGTGTCAGTTGAGCTGAGCAGTTTCCGCGCTTTTTCTTCATCTTTTCGGAGAATGCTGGCTTTCTGCTCAAGACGCTCCAATGTTTTTAGCTGAGATGTGATCTGCTTGATCTGCTGAGCCGTTTCATCGAATAATGAGCCGACATGTTGAGGTGTAAATACTTTTTCTTCCTTTGTTTCAAGCAGTCGTTCAAGATTGTGCAGTGATGCTTCTCGCTCACCATACTTCTTTTTTATCTCTGTAAGAGACTCAAAAGAGTGTTTCAGTTCCTGGAGGAGCAGGGCGTGCTTATTTTTACCCTCACTGAGATCTTTGCTCATCGCTTCATATTCCAACCTGCATGTTTCATAGCGCTTGCGAGCGTCTGAAATCTTGACTAAAGAAGCGTTCTGTGGGCTGTAGACATGCGTTTTTGAGCCGCAAAGCGGGCAGGGCTCACCCGGTTCGAGCTTATGTCGATAGTCTGCAAAAACTCTCATCTGGTCTGAGTGAGTGAGCAGTGTCTGCAAATCTTCAAGTCGTGAATGAGTTACATCGCCTTGTTCAGACAACTGCTGATTTGCTTGTTCGATCTTGGTTATTGATGATTGCAAAGATTTGATATGCTGCGCTATACGGTCAACTTCTTTGTTGAGTACAACAAGACGATCGTTGAGCTCAAGCCAGCTCGAAAGCGTCTGCTTTGTTTCACTAAGAGCTAACTGTCTATGTAATAGCCTGGATATCTCTTCACCACCAAGAAGCATTTCTATTTCTTTTTGATTCTTCTTTAACTTGTCACAAGTGTGCCCATGCGCATCACTACCCTCATTTGCTTTATTTTTTTGAGCGTTCAACTGATCGGTTATCGTCGTGAGTTCTGATCGTAAACCAGTTAATTGCTCATCGAGTTGACTCAAATGGTTGGCTTGTTTTTCATATGCAAAGAACAACGTTTTAATTGTGCCAAGTTCTTCAACAAGGCTGTTATCTGCAGCAAATGATGAAAAATAGCTTTTGTGCTCTTCTATATGATCATGACATTTTTGCAGAGCTTCTTGACGATTCTGAGCTTCGAGCGCCAGTTTTTTCAACAGCGCCTTCTTTTCTCTCAGCTGTTTACTTGCCTCCTGACGTTGAATACTCACATGTTCAATATCATTATCAGCCTTACGAACTGTTTTCAGAAGTGTTTGGAGTTCTTCTTTTTGAACCTTTTGTTTAGTGACAACAATGTCTTGTTCTTTTATTGCTTGTCTTGTTGAAGATAGAGTTGTTTGCAGATCCTGCTTTTGCAGCTTTACAAGCCGCAGTTGTTTGCCTTCCTCTTTTTGCTGGCGGCGATGATTCTGAAGCAGTTTGTAATCACCAATTATGGGTTGCAGACGTTGAAACTGGTGCAATTTCTCTATGGTTGGTCCCTCTCGCGCCAGGTTATGTGTTGCCTGGTCCACATCTTTTGAAATGTGGGCAACTTCTTTTTCTAATGATGCTATATTCTCAATCCACTGTTTTTCATGTTGTTTTTTTAAGACATCATTTTGAGAGTCTGTTACATCAGCTTTGATATACTCAAGCCGATGCAGGAGATTTTGTCTTTGCTCATCGGAAAGAAGCGAAATACCATCAGCGTCTCTTTGCAGCTCTGCAAATTGCCTTTGTTCTCTGGAAGTAAGTTTATGCACCGTTTGAGAAATCCGGCTATACAGCTCTGTACCGGTAATCTGTTCGAGCAGCGGTGCTCGCTCATCAGCCGAGGCTTGAAGAAATTCAGAAAAATGTCCTTGTGCAAGAAGAACTGCTCGGGTGAATTGCTTAAAATCCATACCGGTATTTTCTTCGATAGCCCGGGCAACGTTTCTTATTCCAGTTTGGAGAATACGATTGCTTAAGGCATCACTCAACTCGTGCTTGGGCTGTTGCAGCTCACCATCAGGCTTTATTCGTGCCCGGCGTTGACTCCAGTGTGATCTGAAAGATCCTTTGCTTGTTGCAAAACCTACCTCGGCAAAACACTCCCCGGTCTGTCTTGTCATTATCTCGTTGGTGTTTTTTGAGATGGTGCCAAGACGAGGCGTTTTGCCATACAAGGCAAGGCAGACAGCGTCTAACAAGGTGGTTTTACCGGCGCCGGTTGGGCCACTTATCATGAATAGCGTCTCGGCAACATATGCCTTGTGGGTAAGGTCAATTGACCATATACCTTGAAGCGAATTAAGATTTTTAAAACGTATTGAGTGAATCTTCATGGCGATCGGCTATTAACCTGACTATTCAGCCATCTGGTCATCATCATAGATATGTTGCAGGGCCTCATTAAACAAAGTGGTGAGCTGCGGTCTTTGCTCAAGCGGGATCTTGTGACGCTCAAGACAACGTTTGAAGACCTCTTCTGGAGCAAGCTCATCAAGTGTCTCTTGGACATTTGATTGGTGAAGGCTCTGCTGAACTACTCGATTGTTGATAACTCGAATAACCTCCAGTCCCGTTTTTACGGTGGCATCTCTCATCTGTTGCTGTAGCGTTCCAATAATTTGCTCTCCTGTGTAAACAATCTCAAGCCAGGCTTCTGTGTGGTGTGAAATTAGTGAGGCAATCTGGTTAAGAATTTCATCGACCTCACCCTTGATTGAGATAAAAGAGCGAAAAGAAGGTACCGCAATGAGCTCCTGAGATAGCGTTCTGCCGGAAAAATTCAGCAGGCAAACTGAATGTGAGTCATCTGCGCGAGAAAAGCTCATAGGCAGAGGCGATCCCGAATAGCGGAACGCATTAATGGTGCCAACAGCTTGCGCCCGGTGTAAATGACCCAGAGCAAGGTAATCGATTTCTGAAGGAAACATCTCAGCTGGCACGTGAGCAAGTGAGCCGACGTAAAGTTCACGCTCACCGGAACGGTCATCACTAGATGCACCTGCCACAAAAAGATGTCCCATGACAACAAGAGGAATCTCAGCACCTGCACGCAGACCCTCGGCGTGTTGGTAAACTTCCTGGTAATGGCTTGAGATACCGTCAATAAGTTTCTTCCCTTTCTCTTCGATGGACTCTGCAGCCTGAGAAAAGCGAATTTCACGATCTCTGAGGTAAGGGACGGCACATACAAGGAGGCGGAGAATTCCAGATTCATCGGTTATGGAGATAATTTCATCCTCGGGGCTATCACCAACGTTGGCGATTACATGGATATTGAGATGCTTCAGGAGATCTCGCGGAGCGCTAAGCAGCGATGGAGAATCATGGTTCCCGCCAATAATAATAACGTTTTTGCAGCAGGTTGCCGAAATACGATGAAGAAACTGGTAATAGAGGGCAAGAGCCCGATTGGACGGAAGAGCACTGTCAAATATATCACCTGACACCAGCAAAACGTCGACCTTTTCTTTTGACAGTGTCGCAAGCAGCCAGTTGAGAAATGCTTCATGCTCCTCATAACGCTTACGACCATAAAGACTGCAGCCGATATGCCAGTCGGAGGTGTGCAGGATATTCATGAGATAGCAACTGAAACCAAGGTGATCGGTTTTGTCGTAAGCCCTCAGGTATGGCTTGAGACGTATGAGCGCGTCAAAAATTTATATTGTTGGTTACCGCTCTGATAAAATTCAGACACTCCTTGTCCTGGGTGCCGGCATATCCCATATCGAGGTTGACAAACCAGCGTTCACTTTTACCATGCAGATCGCAACTCCAGACCCATTTCTTGGTTGCATCGAAAAAGGTACCATCTGGTTGATTAGAAGGTTCATCGAGCAAAGACATAAGTTCGTCTGTCGTCGGCAGGCGCCATCCATCAAGCTCAGCAAAACGGATCTTGTTCAGATGTCTGATATAGCCTTCTGCACCATGCCAGGATAACGGGTAGGGACTGCCATCGTTCTGCCAGATAAGATTGGTGGATCGATCAATGACAAGCGTTCCAGATTTTGTCAATAGGTTGTAAATATAGTTATGCGGCCGATATAATTTGGTTAATTTGAAATGGTCTAACGCTCGTGCCCCGCATCTGTTTTCCGGAGTTGATCGCAGTTTTTTGACAGAATCGACTGCTGGTGTTGATTCCTGATTGGTTCGAGCTTTCTGCTGCTGCCAGTGGAGGTTAAGTTTGTTAAGAGCAGATTGCATCTGAGCTGCATTTTGAAAACGATCTTCGGGGTTCCAGCTCAGTCCTATTCTAAAAAAATCGTCCCACTTGCTGTCATAAAGCGGGTTTATAATCGACAGAGGAAAACTTTGCATACCCGGTAATGTCCCTGTCAACATACGATAGAGCAGGACTGCAGTACTGTAACAATCAGCTCTGCCGTCGACCTGGTGCGGATTTTTCTTCTGTTCCGGCGGGGTATAGCATGGGGAACCAATCTGCATATTGTCAGGTCCATTGAAAGAAACGCCGTCTACAAGAGACATACCAAAATCACAGATCTTGACGGTGTCATTATCCGTTATCAGGAGGTTGTGCGGTTTAATATCTCGATGGACAATGTTGTTATGGTGCAGGTAGGCTAATGCATCAAGTATCTGGATACCGTAGTGAATGACTTTTTCTGGATGAATCAGTCTCGACTGCTTCTCTACTTGAAAACTCTCACCGATCATCACCCCGAGATTATTACAATAATATTCCATAACAAAATAAGGACGTCCGGTGTCGTCATAGTCAAAATCCCAAATTGTAACAAGATTTCTATGATGCAGACCTGCAAGCGTTTTCGCCTCAGTCAGAAATATATCGTTAAGTTGGTCACTTCCCATGGTGATTTCAAGCACTTCAGAGGGCTCGAGCACTTTGATGGCCACAACTTTGTCAATAACGGGGCTCAATGCTTTAAACACGATCCCCATGCCGCCTTTTCCAAGTCGTCTGATAATAGAATATTTACCGAGCTTGCGATTTTTCATCACCAGTCCAACCTGAGAGCATTTTGGCTTGGAAAACCTCTGTCGTAAATAAGTTTCACGGTCGAGGCGACATCATATGAGATTTCGCGCAGTTCTATGGTTTCAGCCTCACGGTCCCAGATCACATACTTTGCTTTATTGCTATGCGTATCTCGAGGTTGACCGACACTGCCAGGAATAATCAAGTAGCGATTGTCTTTTCCGAGGTGAACAACCTCTAAATCAAGGTCTTTCTGCTGAATCGTTCCTGAGTTGAGCTTAACGAACATGTTGAGGGTATGAGTATGTCCGGCAAAGCAGATACGTTCTGGATAGCTCAGGAATATTCGCTCAAGTCTGGTATCGGAAGGGTCGAAAAGATAGGTCGTTATTGATGCTGGGGGACAACCATGAACAAATCGGGCACCATGCTGTAGACTCAGAGAAGGAAGTGTTTCAAGCCATTCAAGACTTGGTTTTGAAAGAAGTTTCCTGGTTAAGTCAAGTGAATCGCGGGATGTCGGGTTGAGTCTAGCGTAATAATGAGGACTGACGAGAGCGAGCTCATGATTCCCCATGATTGAATAAACAGAACGTGACATGAGCAGTTGAACGACTTCTTCAGGTTCGGGACCATAACCAATAGTATCGCCAAGGCTCATCGTCGTGTCTATGCGCTGCTTATCAAGATCCATGATTACCGCCTGAAGGGCTCGGTAATTACCATGGATATCCGATATGACCGCAAGACGCATAATGATAAAAGATTTCTCTGGCGCTGGTTTAAAATAGGTTTAGTGGAGTAGTAAGAAAAATAGCCCAGTGGTTCCAAATAATAAAGCGGTTTTCATGTTTTGAACATGAAAACCGCTCGAGAAGCGCAGAACGGAAATATCAGCCGCCGTAAATGAGTTCTCCTCCAGAAAATCCAAGTCCACCGCAAATACCTAAGCTCACAAGGTAGTTAATGAGAAGTTTTTTAGGTGTTGCACCTCGCCGGTTTTGTACCACTGCATAGATAAGTACACCTGTTAGTACAACTCCAAGCACCAGTTTTATATAAATCCACTGGTTGAATTCTCCGGCAAAAACGTATTGCCAGTCGAGCAGGCCGGCAATATAGACTGGTACAATAGAAATCAGAGCAAGGGAGATACAGTGAAAAGCTGACTTATTATAACTTTTTCCAGTCCAGATGAACCCCGCTATCGAAAATGCCACCGCACCAATTACCAGTCCCATTGGCGCGTGAACGACGATAGGGTGTATTGGATGGGTCATTCCAAGTGCGGCCAGCAGGTTATAAAAACTTTCTATCATGAAAGGCCTCCTCGTAGATGTCTTAAAATTACCGGATAATAGTATGTAATCACTGCCAGAGACGGTGTCTTCTCAACCAGTATTGCTGGCTTTTCAGTTATATACGATTATTTCTCAATCGATTCTGGCTCATTATACTAATCATCATCAATCAAATTGAAAGCGTTTCAGCAATTTTGTCGAGATTTGCCATACGACGTTACTTCATTTCTTGATTATCGCTAAATCTCAGTTATTCCAGGAAACGAGGTGAACAGTGATGACAGAAGTTGCATCGCGTAGACCCGTCAGGGGGTAGAAGATTTCATTTTAAGCCAGGTATAAATATCTGCGACATCTTGGTTCGAAATTTTTTCTTCAGGGAATTTAGGCATAATAGGAGAGTTGGCATTTCTGACAATTGATTTAAAATGTCTGTACCCCATATTCAGGGGATAAATGACGGGCCCCTTGCCGTCATCGCCCTGATTTCCGTGACAGGCTTGGCAATTATGCATCATATACCAGCGTTTGCCGTCATCCATATTTCCTTCAGGAGCACTACATGCGTTTACTATCAGTGCGGTAAAGACAAGAATGAATCCAAATTTAAAATATTGTTTAGCTATAAACTTCGGCATACCGAGTTCTCCAAATATAATTCTATCTGACTACCACTGAAACTCAGCTAAGTCGGTAGTTGAAATGGATTGTTTTGGCGGAGGATGCATCGCGAAGGCCCGTCTCGGCATTGAAACAGGCCTGCAGGATTGCGGACTGATTAGGGATGGCCTGTCTGCAAGCCTCGCTGACGTGACGATTCGGGCGAATAGCCGCATCCGGAGTCAATGCAAGCCATTCAGGGAGCGTTTCCTGTGTATTCATATTTCGATTCAGCTTAGTTTCAGCGGTAATCAAAGAATTTTAAGTTACACTCTAAATTACTGTTATAGCAGATCTGTATAGCGAAACAATTCTCACGTTAGCGAAAGAGAGGTGTTTTTGCAATTAATTGCTAGTATTGGCAGGAGTTTCATCTAGCAGTTGACTCAAACCAGATTTTTTCGATGCGTTGAAATACCTTTGACCAGCTATAATACTCAAGATTTATCATGTTTTTACTTGCCCGGCTCTGATCAGATATCCAGGAAGTGATTGCTGCTTTCAGGTCTTCAATAAAGCGCCTCTCGTCCACAAGTTCCGTTGCATCGATGTCTCTTATGAGCGGTTTATCGACCAAAACGAGATTGTCACAAGATAGTCTCTGCTGAATATCCCTGGTACCGGGTAAATCTGTGGCAATGACTTGGCAGTCGCACGCCAGAGCTTCCAGGACAACCAGAGGCAAGCCTTCATGAAGAGATGGCAAAACAAAAACATCGCTTTGTCGCATCAGATTGGCAAGTCGCTGTTGTGAAATGATTCCATGAACAGTAACCCTGTTTTTCAGGTGTTCTGCTTCCCGAAGACATGCGTCATATTCCTTACCCGAACCGCCACCGACAAGGTGTAAATGAAACGTATGCTGGGATAGCCCGATTAATGCTTTGAGCAGCCATGGTACACCTTTAGCGCGGCTTAATTTGCCTGCATAGAGAATCACCGTTTGTTTAGAATTGACAGGTGATGAATCGCCATAAAAAATGGCTTCATCGTAACCACCGCCCGTTACATATATTTGGTCTGGTGGTATGCGGTATTGTTTGACAATCTGGGACTTCTGTTCAGGACTCAAGGTGAGGATTGCATCAAGCAGTTGACATCCAGAACCTACCTGGCGACGAAGGTGCGGGCATTGATCATATTGCCTGAGATCAGAGCCGTGGCAACTGGCCACAACAGCTATATGAGGAAATAACCGCTTTACCAGCGATGTCAGGATCCAGAGATGGTGGCTGTGAATAAGCTGCGGTTGATAGCGCTGCACGGTATCAACGAGGTGTGAGCTGAAGCGATTGCTATATGCCTCTATTTCCTCGCCACTCAGATTTCTAAATATCCGAGTCGGGTAGGGCATGACAT
>JABDPQ010000453.1 GCA_013042695.1 Desulfobacterales bacterium
CAGCTAATTCTGTGTTTATTACAATGTGGATTCATCGAAAGCTATTTTTTAAAAGGAATCCCCATTTTTCTCATTTTACCTCGAAGGGTATTCGGATTAACTTGGAGCAATTCTGCTGCTCCTCCTGGGCCATGAATTTTCCATTCCGTTAATTCAAGTGCTTGAAGGATGTGCCTTTCTATTATTGAATTAAATGATGGAAAGAAATCCTTTTCTTTGAGTTGATTCTCAAAATGCGATGTGGTTTTATTCTTTGTATCTCCGATGATATCAAATTGAAGCGGCCCATCGCGATGAAGTATTAAAGCCCGTTCGATCAAATTTTCCAATTCACGAACGTTGCCTGGCCAATTGTATTCTAACAGGGTATCAATAGCGCCAGGGGCCAAAACAGGGATATGTCCCAACTTGAGTTCTCTAGATTTCAAAATAATAAAATGTTGGACCAGCTCAGGAATATCTGACGCCCGATCACGAAGTGGCGGAATCCAGATGGGAAAAACATTCAAACGAAACCATAAATCCTCACGGAATTGTTTATCTTTGATCATTTCCTCCAGATTACGGTTCGTAGCAGCAATTATGCGGATATCCACCGGAATTGTTTTCACACCACCAACCCTTTCGATTTCCCTGTTTTGCAAGACCCTTAATAATCGAACCTGGACATGAGGTGGCAGTTCACCGATTTCATCTAAAAAAATAGTGCCTTTGTGGGCGCGCTCAAATCTACCTCGTTTTTGAGCTAACGCACCGGTAAAAGAACCTTTTTCGTGTCCGAAAAGTTCACTGTCAATGAGAGTATCTGGAATAGCACCACAGTTAAGGCTGACAAAAGGACCTTTGCTGCGTGACGATGAATAATGTATGGCATTGGCAATAACATCCTTGCCGACACCGGTTTCTCCTAAAAGCAATACTGGACTGTCCATCGAAGAAACCTGCTGAACCTTAAACATCACATCTCGCAGTCCAAAACTAGCTCCAACAATCTCACTGCCTGACAAACGATGTAACTCATCATGCAAAAACTTGTTATCATCAACCAGCAAATCTTTTAATTTTAGAATTTCCCGATGTTTGAGAGTGTTGCTCATGGCCACAAAAAAAGGTACTCTCAGGTTTTCATAAAGCCTAGCATCAGCTTCGCTAAAGCGTTCTGAACCGCGGGCAAGAAGAGCCAGTCCGCCTGCGAACTCCCCCTCAAGTACTAGCGGCAAGACCATAATAGATGAAACAGGTTCACCAAGCGCATGAAGAAGATGTGTAGATAATGGATTATCTACGGGGTTGTTGTAGATCTCTGCAGGAAGGTGTCTGCCGGCATCTACCGCCTGAAAAAATTGTGAAACGGCCGATCTGTCCATTTCCGGAACCGAAATCATCAAGTCCAACTGTTCGCCCTTTTCAGCACCGGCTTTGGCAATAAAACGCATTGCCCCTTGCTCTACTTCATACCGCTGAAGATAAATCACGTCTGCAGGCATGTGCTGGGATATATAGTTAAAGCAATTGCACAATCCTTTTTCAACTTCAAGATTTCCACAAATCCGCATCGTAACCTCCCAGAAAAATTCCCGATCCTGGAGTTTGAGCTCGCTGCGATGCTTCAGTGTATTAGATAATGCAATGGCAAAGGGCTCATTTAAAGAAATAATCAAATCTGCATCCTGCTGTGTTAACTTCACATCCCCTTCGCTTACAAGAGCAAGCGTACCGATCATTTGCTCTCCAGATTTCAGGCCTAGAACGATAAGTGATGAGGCTTTTACACCATGAAAGCCCAACATTTCCTCTGCAAGTTGTTCCTTTTTGGGGGCTTCAAACAGATATACCGCACGTTTTTTCAAGTCATATTTTGTCTCAGCCTGCTTTTTGGCTTCCGCTGAAAGAGGTTTTATCAAGTCTACGCTTTTTCCACCGATTAGATCAGCCGTTGCTATTGTCCGCATGGTTGCTAGGCCCTTGTCGTAATATTCAAGGGCCATCCAACTGACAGGCATGGTCTGCTTTAAAAATTGAAGCGTAGAATATAGCGCTTTTTCAATTTCAAGATTTCCACAGATTCTTAATACCGCTTCACGAAAAAACTTGTTCTTATCCATTCTTTTTCCTTTCACTCACCTCTTGTCTTATTTAACAAAATAATACATCAGCATTATCAAATAAAACAACATGAATTGTCTTATTTGGTAATAATATTTTCAAGGATCTCCTTAAGTAATTGTTATTTAGTGAAATTTAAAATTGGCACGGTTCTCGCTAGTGTAGGTCAGTACATGTTCGAAGATTAAAGAATCGAAGTTAGGAGAAAAAAATGAAAAAAATACTTATAGCCGGAGCAACCGGATACCTCGGTAAATTTGTCGTAAGAGAGCTTAACAACCGTGGCTTTTTTATTAGAGCTCTCTCCCGCAACCCGGAAAGGCTCGATGATATTCGAGAAGAGATTGATGAATACCATATCGGACAAATTACCCGGCCAGATACACTGGAAGGTATTTGTGATGGCATGGATGTTGTTTTTTCTTCCATTGGTATCACAAAACAAAAAGACAAACTGACATTTAAAGATGTTGATTACCAGGGAAATCAAAACCTACTAAATGAAGCAAAAAAGGCAGGGGTTAAAAAATTCATCTATGTTTCGCTCCTCAATGGTCCAAAGCTTTGCCACCTTGACATTGTCAAGGCCCATGAGGATTTCGTCAAAGACTTGAAATCCTCTGGTATAGATTATGCGGTCATTCGTCCCACAGGATATTTTTCAGATATGGAAGAATTCTTGTCTATGGCAAGAAAGGGTCGTGTCTTTTTAATCGGTACCGGGGATAACCGGGTAAATCCAATACATGGTGTAGATCTGGCAGTGAGTTGTGCCGACGCTGTTGACAAAAGTAAACACGAAATCAATGTTGGCGGACCGGAAGTAATGACCTGGAAACAGATCGCCACCCTTGCTTTGGAAACATTGAATCAACCGATCAAGATCACCAGAGTTCCTTTGTGGGTTATGAATTTTACCCAATTCGCTATCCGTATTTTCAGCCCTCATAAAGCAGGATTGCTTGCATTTTTCATCACCATGTCAACACAGGACATGGTCGGACAGACAACTGGCACCCATACCCTGAAAGCGCATTTTAAAAAATGGGAGTGCAATTATGAAAATAACTGAAATTATCCATGTTCGCTTACCTGCCGGCATGCCACCAGGTTTGAGCGAAAAGATAAGGAAGTCGATCAGCGCTGAAATTTCAGCCGAATTTTTTACAATATTTCAACGGGATAATTTGGAGAGTGATCTGGCTGTGCATATACATCGTAACGAAGACAACACCCAATCTGTGCCAAGGCAGTACGGCATTCATCTCGCATCTTCCCTCAAAGAGTATGGACTTGTAGACCACACCATCTGGAAGGAATTGGGATCGAATTAAAACTTGAGATTGAATGCAACAATGCCAACCATGGATTTTTAAAAGGAATAAATGTGATGAATAAGAAATTTAAAATTTTAACAATTCTTGGTAGCCCGCACGAAAAAAGATCCAATACGCGAGCCTTTGTGGAAGATTTCGTAGAAGAATTACAAGATGTAGGTCTTGACCTGGAGCACGATATCATCTCATTAGGTCGCAAGATAGTCAAACCGTGTATTGGTTGTTGGAACTGCACCAAGGGTAACCCCTGCCCTCTGGCAGATGATGACTTAGACGAGATCAAGAATGCAATGATAGCATGTGATATGCTGATACTCGCATCCCCGGTATATACAAATCAAGTGACGGCCCAGATGAAAGCCTTGTGTGATCGTCTCTTTACCTGGTGTCATATTTATCCCTTATTGGGCAAATATAGTCTCAGTGTGGTCACGACTGGCAATGATGGACACAAGGAAACTGCTGAATTTCTGGAGAAGATGCTGGCAACCTATGGGACCTGTTCCTTTGGAAGTATTCTCAGCATAGGCGGTTTTACGCCCGGTTTCTTCCCTTGGAGGAAGCAATCACGTAATAAATATAAAAAGTTTGCCGGCATCGTTGCGAACATCATTCTTCAGCAGAAAATGCCAAAAAGCCGGTCTATACAACGTAAGATGTTCCGCACAATGAAAAATAAGATGAGTGGGATTCATTCGGTAAACAGCATGGTCCACGGAGTCCCGGAAAATCAGCCGCATCCTTCAAAACTAAGAGTCAGCATCATGCGATTCTTTTTCAGGAAAATGAAGCTGACTGAGACCCAGCTCGACAAATGGGCCAATCTGCTTTCCTTTGAATTGGCATGGTGGCGGGACCGGGGATGGCTTCGGGCAAAATCGTTGGAGCAATTGGCAGGTATGCCTGTGCCTAAAGGGTTTCATATCAAAGAACGCCTTTTGGGGCATGATAAATAGAATTTTCATTCAGAAACGAATGCAATAGTGGACATGGACACGACCAGAAACACGTCGAGGCCAGGCAAGGTCTTCTAAGCGAAATACTTGATAAATTTTTGTGAGAAAAGCCAATGGCCAAAATAGTCATTTTATAGGAGAAAAATCATGTTTGACACCTTAAAGGAAATCAACCAACGACCAAAACCATTTGAATTCTATACAGCAAGCGAACTTTGGACAAATGAGCATACAGCGCAACAAATGCTACAGTATCACTTGAATGATGACATTGAAGCATCAAGTAGAAAGAGCACCTTTATTGAAAAGTCATGCAACTGGATAGCAGAGTATTTCAATATTGGAGGGAAAAAAGTAATCGATTTTGGCTGCGGACCCGGTCTTTATGCACAACGGCTTGCACAGAAAGGCGCCTTCGTCACCGGGATCGACTTTTCAGTTAATTCGATCAATCATGCAAGAACAGTAGCACATGAGAGTGGCTTGAGTATTCATTATTTGGTTTCAGATTATCTTGAGCTTGAAACCGATGAAAAATTTGACCTTATTACAATGATCATGTGCGACTTCTGCGCCTTGAGCCCAGCTCAAAGAAAAACATTACTTGGTAAGTTCAACGCAATGCTGAAACCTAAAGGTTCCATTCTGATGGATGTATATTCCCTGAAAGCCTTTGAGAAGAAAGTTGAAAGTGCAACCTATGAAAAAAATCAGCTCTTTGGTTTCTGGAGTCCAAATGACTACTATGCTTTCGTAAACACTTTCAAATATGAAGATGAAAAGGTCCTGTTGGACAAATATACAATCATCGAAGCAAACCAACCAAGAAGGATCGTTTATAACTGGCTCCAACATTACAGCTTTGATGCATTACAAAGAGAATTCAATCAAAACAATCTTACCATCAGAGGAAAATTTGCGAACGTGGCCGGGGAAGATTTTAGCCCAAAACTTGATGAGTTCGCAATCATTGCGGTCCAATAAGCAAACAAGGCGGATTTGGTATTGAAAAATTAAAGGCGAATCTAACACTGAAGAAAGCTCAATAATCGGCCAAACTTCACTGACTTCAAGGATAGCCTTTTTAACATACAAACATGAGGAATTATGAAAGTACAAGAATTAAAGATGTATGGAGCCAAACTTGAAATGCCAAAAGAAGCGGTCAAAGAACAAACAAAGATCATGTTTCATGCGCTACTGAAACAATTCGGTCTTTTGGGAATGGTCGGAGTTTTTAGAGATGCTTTTGTAAATCAGATTACATTGAGAAAAAAGCATCCTGAAGCGCGCAGGAAAGCAGCTGCTATAAGCAAAGTTATAGAAAAGGAGCTGTTCGTTTTTTCAGGGTTTTTCTTGGCATTAGCTAAACGACTTGGCAGAGAAAAAGCTTATGATTTTTTCAAAACAGAAGTAATGAATGAAATTGCGAAAATTTCAATGGCAGCAATCTACCAGGTAAAGGACATGAAAAAATGTGACGGTGATATTTTTGAAAATTTCAAAAAATTCAATATCGCCTTGTTTGAACGCACAACCAGGGACCGCACATGGGTGATGGAAAGCTTTGAAGATACCAAAGACAAACTGACCCTTAAAATCACAACCTGTGCCAACGTAGAATTATTTTCCGAATTGGGTGTTCCTGAATTAGGCAGATTTGGCTGTGATCATGATCTTGTAGGTTACGCGGCCATTGAAGATGATGTCAAGTGTGAATTCCGCAGAATGTGCACCATTGCCAAAGGTGATGACTGTTGTGTTTTTGAATTTTACAGAAAAGGCACCGCGCCTGATACTGCACATTTAAATAAGTAGGATAAAATATTGGTATTTATATGAAAAACTACATAAATGAAGGAATTTGTTCTCAATGTAAATTATGCATTAAGGTATGCCCATGTAATTGTATTGAAGCCAACGCCCAAGATGAAATTGTTTTTATAGCTGAACGGGAATCCATCTGTCTGAAATGCTGTCAGTGTATGGCTATCTGCCCTTCAAAGGCAGTTCAGATTGATGGAGTATCCTATTCAGAAGATCTGTTTGATCTTCCTGGATATAATGTTAACGAAAAAGAATTCTTAAACTTCTTAAGTGCCCGTCGATCAGTAAGAAATTTCAAGGATAAACCTGTACCCGATGAGCTGATACAAAAAATGCTGGAATCAGTCTGGTACGCTCCTTTTGGTTCTCATCCAGAGAAGGTTCAAATAACAGTGATTAACAACAGGAAAAAAATAGAAAAATCTCTGCCATATATTGCTAAATTCATGGATGGTGTAGTTTCAATGATAGAAAATCCTATAGCTTCGTTTTTTGCAAAAAAAATAGCAGGAAAAGAAACATTTAATACTATTAAAAACCATCTTTATCCTATTTCAAAAATTGGTAATTATAACCTTGAATATGGTGATAGGATTTCCAGGGGTGCACCCGCATTGGTTATATTTCATGCTGAAAAAGGCGCAGAAGCTCATACAAATAACTCACTTATTTATAGTACTTATGCAATTCTGGCAGCCCATTCGTTGGGGCTAGGCGCAACAATGATAGAAATAATATCGTCGGCCATCAATAAAGTAAAAGAGGTTAGAAATATTTTCCAGATACCAGAAGAGAATGAAGCAGTAATGTCAGTGATTATTGGTTATCCTAAATATAAAAGAGCAGTAAAAAGAACTATGCAGGAAATTGATTGGATAAAATAATACGATAAATTAGGGCATGAATCGGATAAGAAAGGATAATACTACTAACGGTAGGCGAGGTGTTTTCTTCCGTGGAGCGGTTCAGTTCATCCTGAGAGGTTACGGAGAGTCCCACCAAGGCTTTCAGCAAGGTTAGTAATGGCAATATTAACCAATTAAGAATATTTGGAATTTTATATTCTTCCTGTATCTAAAAATTTACAAATTTCCCCAAACCTAGCAGTAAGATAGAAGTGTGAGATTTGACCTTCCCTTTGGTAAGTTAAACCTTCCAGTTGCTCCATTTCTGGACAATTTCAGGCAAATTCTCAGGTCTAACTGCACAGGAATCACCTACAATTCATAAAAGAGAAGATAGTGAAGATTGCCAATACATATGGTAACAGACTGACTCCTTAATATGATCAACATAATAATTCATTCAATCCATATTATCAGGAGTCGATAATGAGTCTCTTTGCTCAAACTTTCCATCAAAACACCGACCGGGCATTGTCTTGCGATTGATGGCGGTATAACGACGTAGGGCTGAAGTGAGTGTTAAACCCAGAGAAAAACGGACAGCCGCCGGTGTGTTGGTCATGGCGCTGACAGTCCTATTCTTTACCTGTATCGATACCTCGGCTAAATGGCTGACAATCGCTGGTTTTCCGGTCTCTCAGATTGTCTTTGCCCGCTATGCTGGGCATCTGATTTACACACTAGCACTTTACTTGCCTCAGGAAGGGATATCAATATTCAAGTCCAATTCTCCGAGAAAGCAATTTCTTAGGTCGTTCTTCCTTTTAAGCGCCACGTCTCTGAATTTTCAGGCACTAAAATATTTGCCGATAACGGTAACTACAACGATCATGTTCGCCGGTCCCATCGTGATTACTTTGCTGGCGATTCCGTTGCTGGGTGAAAAAGTTGGCATCCGCAGGGTATTAGCAGTCTGCACTGGCTTCCTTGGAGTTCTGGTGGTCATCCAACCATGGGGAACAGCCTTCCACCCTGCGATGTTTTTCAGCCTTGCGGCACTCGTATCGGTTTCCTTGTATTTCATTATGACCCGAATGCTGGCAGGGGTAGAAAGTAATGCAACCCAGCAGGTATGGGCCTCCACGCTGGCGACAATCGCCCTATCGCCATTTGCGTGGCACGCATGGGTTTGGCCTGAAGCACCGGGACAGTGGATTGTGCTGTGTGCGATCGGATGTTTTGGCGCTCTGGGTCATATATCGGCAACCACTGCTCATAGATGGGCGGAGGCATCCATTCTTGCGCCGTTGGTCTACTCTCAGGTGTTTTGGGCGGTCTTGGTCGGAATCCTGATTTTTGACGCTTACCCAACGGTATGGACGCTTGGAGGCGGTGCCATAATCATCGTGTCCGGCCTATATGTCTGGCAGCGAGAGACCCGTAAAAGAAAGAGGCTCTAGTTCAATGACGGTTACTGTGCATCTATGACGGAATATAGATAGGAAAAATGTAATATTTTGAGATTGAATAACAATCAATAAATTTGGGTTGGCAATATTAACGTCAGCCACAGGTGGCGTGAGGTCCGGGAGTTCAACTGAATATCCAAAATTATTTGTATTTAGAAGAAATATGCGTTTCCATCACGGCGATTCCTTCATCAAGGTTTTTGCGGCCAAACCCGAGCCTGAATCTGTCCGTCGGAGTTGCCTCTAACTCCGAGTGGTAGATTGTGCTTGGTAGCAATAAAACACCACTTTCATCGATCATTGAACGAGTGAATACTTCAACCCCGTCTGCCCCCTTGTATCTGGGAAAAGCCGTACATGACCCGTTTGGTCGATACCAGTCGAACAACTCCTGATGTCGTTTAAAGAATGCGTCCCACTTAGACAGATTATTATCGATTATTGCGCAATTGCGTGCGAGTAGCTTGTCACGATGATTCAGGGCAATTTTCGCCAAGCGTTCGCTCGGGCCTGAATTGCAGATCGACAGGTAATGTTTCATTCGCTCCATTTTTGAAAGTACTCCATTGTCGGCACAAGCAATCCAACCTATCCGTAAGCCGGGTAGGCCGAACGATTTTGACATCACATTAAGTGACAATCCGCGTTCATATAAATCCGCTACATACGGCAAATGTTTTGTGCCTGTAGGGCCAAGACCATTGAATATTTCGTCATGAAGGATATATATGCCATGCTTTCGGCACACCTCAATCAGCGCCTGATAACGATCAAGCGTTAGGATTGTACCGGTGGGGTTGTGCGGAAAATTGATTGTCACTAATTTGGTATTTGGCTTTATTGCTCTGGCCACACGATCAATATCAAGTGACCAGTCTTCATTAGGGTCTAACGGAATACCCGTGGCAGCGCAGATAGCAGATGGTAAAGTTTCATGGGATTGATAGTTAGGTGTTACCACTATGGCATGACTGTCCTTTTCGAGCAGTACTGTATTTGCGGCAAAGATGCCCTCGCTTGCACCGGCAAAACAAAGTATCTCATTCGCTTCACGATTGGTGTACATTGAAGCAATCGTCTCACGAAGATCAGGTGCACCGAAGGTTTCGGTGTAACCCAGCCACATCCCTTCGAACTCTTCGCATTCTTTTGGTGTTGCCATCGCCAGTAAATCACGCAAGGATATGCTTTCCGCATCTGATGCAGTCATATGGTATCGGGCTTTGAATTCCCATTTTGAAAAATGAGTTTCGAGCCTGAAGTCTGGAAGAGTTGTCATTCGTATCCTCTATAATCAGATAGGATGAGTTTTGTTTTCTCATTTGATACCGCTATTTTATATATCAAAAAATTAATATCATATCCAGTGGCAAGGTTAAGACGGACCCAAGTAAGTGCAGTTGGTTTTTCCTGTACAGGTAGGCCCCAGCCATCTATGCCATATCACCTCATGGGGTATAATTGATCAAGGCATTTACGCCCTGAAACCCCAACCACAGGAGGTGTACCATGAAAGTCACACAGGCAGTCGATTTCCATCTGCAGTATCACCGGGCTAACTCGAAAAAAAAATACGGTAAAGACCAGTGAGTTTGTTCTCTCAAAGTTTGCAGCCAGGTTCTGTGATCGAGAATTAGCCAGTATATCTCAGGAAGAAGTCCTGGATTTCCTTTTGATCCTGACAAAGAAAAACAAGCAGGCGACGAAAAGGAATCGGTATTCGGTCCTCTCTGCATTTTACAACTTCAGCATCAATACTGGCTTGCCATCCCTATCCAACCCCTGCAATACTGCAGTCATCAAGAAAATCTTCAGACGTCCACCAGCAATTCAATGGCAGATCGTTGATAAAGAAACGATTGATGAAATCATCTTTCGGACAACAAACATGCGATACAGGTTAATGCTGGAACTTATGGCAAGGGGCGGCATGAGAGTAGGAGAGGTTTTGACGCTTACACCAGACAATGCTCAGGATGATTTTCTAACCATTCAGAACCCTAAAAGCGGTAAACAAGAAGAGCGGGTTTATGTTCCACGGAAAATCCTGGTAAGGTTAAGTCAATATATCCAGGCAACCGGTATCGACCCTAACGACCTGATCTTTTCCATCTTCTATGTCGCCGCCTGGTCGATGGTTAAGAAAGCTGGTAAGCTGGTTGATATTGAGCTCAAGCCCCACGACCTCAGACGTCATGCGGCAACGTATGCTTCGCGATCGGGCACACCCATTGAAATTGTCAGTATTATGTTCCCTTCCTTATTATGTTGCCCAAATTCCTGTCACCTCAATAATGATGCTCCATAATTCTACTTCTCGGTAACATAATTTAATAGTCCCAAGATAGAATAACCTCAAGAACCATTAACCATAAAGGAGGTTGTTTTATGTTAGAGCATTATTTTGCCAAACCGGAGACAGTTGACCAAATCAGAGAATTATGGGTAGGTGAACCAATTGAACAATACGTTATTTGGCTTGCTGGCCAGGGCTACGCCGCTAGAACTGTTCACAGACTTGTGCCTATCATTCGACGTTTTGGAGAGATCGCATGGGATTTGGGCGCCAGAAATCTGAACGATTTACCAGCTTATGTTGAACCGTTTATTGAAATCTGGATGAAGGAGCATAAACGGAGATCAACAAAAAAGAGCAGGAGATCTTCAGTCTGTAGGGATCTCAAGAGTACAGTTGAGAGATTCCTCAAGATCGTTGTGCCTGAGTATACTGGTAATTCAAAACAGAGGAGGCAGCCTTTTTCATATCATGCACCTGCTTTTTTCTCATATTTACGTAATGAAAGAGGGCTTAGTGAAATTTCACTGGCACGCTATTTCTTACACTTACGGCGTCTTGAAAAGTATCTTGCTAAAGAATCTCTGCGAAAGGTAGTAGCTGAAAATGAGGAGGATATAGTATGAGATCAAAATGGGTCGATTTTGAAAGTCCTTTGGCAAATAGCATCAAAGCCTTTGTTTCATATAAGCGTTCTCTGGGGAAAAAGTTTTTTAACGAAGAGAAAAATTTGAGGTTATTGGATCACTACCTCGTCGAGCAAAAAATTATTCACATCAATAATATCACCCCAGATATAATTGATTCTTTCCTTACTTCCCGTCCGCGGAAAAGAGCCCGCAGCTATAATGACCTTGTTGGCTTACTGGACCGTTTCTTTAATTGGCTGGTTGTTCAAGAAATAATTACAAAATCCCCTCTCAAAACTAAACGGAGACGGGATACCGACAAGCAAATTCCATATATATTTGACACAACACAGGCACGCCGTCTCTTCGAGGCAGCCAGTTGTTTAGCCGATAGCTCCAGTGCGCTGAAAATTTGTGAACCTCCAGTGGTTTTTTCTGAGGCATTCCACAAAAAACCACTTTGGAGGGACGACGAAAATCTCCTTAATTGGCTTAATACTTTGTGAGTATTATGTTGCCGAAGCAAAGAAGCCCTCCTTGCTGGATGATGCTTTCATTCCTTTCGGGTAACATAATAGGGAAGGGAACATAATGCTGA
>JABDPQ010000456.1 GCA_013042695.1 Desulfobacterales bacterium
CGGTTTTTACCCTAGTCCCGAAACCCGAGCGTGCTTGCATTTCAAACGCCATTATTGAAAGGGCTTCAGATTGGATGTCAGCATCCAGCCATTGATCAGGAGGGCATTTGGTCTTCGCCCAATCAAGCAGAATCTGTATAAACCGCCTCATCAGTTCAGCTCGATTTCCACCTAATATGCTATCTTCATGATAAATGTCGATCATGATGGTTAACAAATATGGGTTCCGTACCATCTCCAAAAATTGAGGAGAGCTATTCTCAGCTCGAATCAAAGCACGCCACAAGCCTTCCCAATCATCAGGCAACTCATTTTGTAAAAACCGTCGAATCTGATCACCGCTGAGAGGTTGTACTTCGACACGCTGCAGACCAGAAAATTCATCTCCATAATCCAGTAAGCGGCAGGTCATCAAGAAGCGATTACCTTGTGCAACGCCCTTTTCCATGAAGCGACGCAACGCCGAGCATCGTTCGCGGTAACCCTCCGTAGGCATTTCATTTAAAGCATCAAACATAAAAAACAATTTGCCGGCATTTAAGTATTCTTGAACATTAGCAGCTAAATCAATGGCTCCCCAATGGCCTGCATCGATATCCCCACCCCATCCTTGAAGAATAAAATCATGCAATGACATTCCATACTCAAAATCACTGAGATGCAAAGGCAGCGGCAATGTTTCGGGTCTATCAGAAAATTGGTGGGCTAGATTCTCGAGTGCCGTCGTTTTTCCACAACCAGGGTCTCCCAACACTATGATGCAAGGGTATTTTTCTACAGCTTCTTTCAAGGATTCCAGTTTGACCTTTTTAATATCCTGCCCAGAGGCTATCCATTCGTGATATTCGAATTTGGCTCTGTGTCTGCGTCGACGTTCCGATCTTGTAGCCTTAACAGTCTGGCAGGAGGAAATTTCCGTTGTTTCACCTGACAACGGGACATAGTATCTCGCTTCTTCGTCATACCGAGCTTTGAGCCGTTGCCGATATTCATGCTCAAGATCGAACAATTCAGAAACAGCATCTGCCGACTCACATGAGGGTAAAACCTTGTAAATCCTCACAGGCCTAACGATGTTTTTTACCTGGCGGGCTCCTTGATTTTTATATCTTAATTGAAGCTTATTGTGCACTTGATTGTATACTGCGTTTGATATGGAGATTCCACCTGGGTCCGCCAACGTTTCAATATGGGCGGCTATGTTGACACCATCCCCGTAAATTCGACCATCTTCTTCAATAACATCACCGAGGTTGATACCTATACGAAACACCATCTTACGATTATCAGGCAAATCAGCATTACGCTCTGCGAGCTCACGTTGAATTTCAACAGCACAATTTACAGCATCTACTACACTTGGAAACTCTGTGAGGATATTATCGCCGGGCGTATCAATGACTCGACCCCGAAATTGCTGAACAAATTCTGATATAGCGGTACGGTAGGTGGTGAGCGTGCGGACTGTTGCCTCTTCATCATCGTCCATGAGGCGACTATAGCCTTTGACATCTGCACTAAGGATAGCTGATAGCTTACGCTTAAACCCTTCGTCTGCCATTTGAATCCCCAATTTATTCTGGTTTCAAGGTAAGAAACACAATATATGGATTTTTCACAGAAGCGTGGTTTCAGCTGATACTAATGATCCAAGGCTAATATATAAAATCGCTTCCTAGCGAAACAAACAGTATGTTAGGTTTATGTAAGTTTATTTATAATCGTTTAGGAAGGCTTAGGCAATTACTAAGAGTGGTTTCTAATGCAAGGCGTGGCAGAAGAGAATTCCTGTAAATCGAGGTTGATTGATCCGGGTAAAGGCACCAGTTACCTGGCGCCCTCCCAAGCAGTAGCGTCACAACATAAGGTAAACTCCATCGATTTTATCTGAGGCAGTAACCTCACAGTAGAAATCATAAAATATTGAAATTACAAGAAATTCGCACCTTCGACAAGGTAATCTTAACGTTTTGCGTGAGGTGATAATTTGCCTTCAGGTAATTGTTCGCCTCAACGGGCTGGTTAGCTG
>JABDPQ010000460.1 GCA_013042695.1 Desulfobacterales bacterium
GGAGATCTTGGTCAGTGGGATGTTCCAATTATAGAAGATCCCACCTATATCTGGAACGCAGATTATGTTTTCGTTGAATCAACCTATGGGGACAGAGTGCATGAAAAGTCCAAACCAAGAAAAGAAGAACTCTATGAACAGGTGATAAAAACCTATCGCAGAGGTGGAAAACTATTGATTCCCTGCTTCGCCTTAGAAAGGACGCAAGAATTACTCTATACACTGAGTGAACTGATAAACGAAGAACCCGATTTTCCGCCGGTCAACATATATCTCGACAGTCCGCTTGCTATAAAAATAACCGAGGTGTTTAAGAAGCATCCCGACCTATACGACGAGGATGCTCGGGCGAGAACAGATAAGCCATTCGATTTCCCCGAGCTCGTCTGCACTCCCTCCGTGGATGAATCTCGCAGGGTGAATGAAATGCAGGAACCTGCCATTGTCATCGCAGGAAGCGGTATGTGTACGGCTGGCCGCATCCGTCATCATCTGAAACATGGTATTTGGGATCACAAAAACACCGTCCTTATGGTTGGCTACCAGGCTCCTGGAACACTTGGCAGAATTCTCTTAGATGGTGCTGAAGAAATTAAAATGATGGGTTTGAATTTGGTCGTGAAAGCTGAAATCGCCAGGATTAGTTCTTTTTCTGCCCACGCAGACCGGGATGAGTTGACACGCTGGTTGACCATGTTTCGAGATAAACCCAAAACCATTTTCCTCATACATGGTGAAGAAGACACCTTAAGGACATTTAAAACATCGTTGAATTCGATCGGCTTTACTCCCACAATCCCTGTCAGAGGAGAACCGATTCAAATCAATTAATACGATGAGGCAGTGGTGGCAAAAGCACTCCGCTGCAGCGAGAGGCAAAACCTCAGAAGCCCTGATGAGACCATCTGAGCTCCTGAGAACAGATAACTAATTGCTCAAAACCCACTCACCCTGGGCGTTCCGACACGCCGAGGTCTTCGTCTTTTGAGGTTTTCCATCGATGGTCGCCATGATTTCTGCTTCTCGGCAGGTCTGATTGGTCGACTGGTTGGTATAAGCAGGCTGCGGCGTTACTTGGTAATTGTTTCCCGAATCAGGATTAACCCAGGTAACCGGCTGCCCCGATGGTCCTCGTTCAAAGGCGCTGTTGAGCTGCTGTTTGTCTTGCTTGTCCATCTCGTTGCCAACAATGTATCCAAGCATTGTCCCAACTGCTGCGCCAATGAGCGTTGCCTCGGTACTTCTGCCGATTATTTGTCCAACAATGGCTCCTCCTGCGGCTCCACCGGCGGCACCTTTAGTTCCTTTACTCATGCCGTCGAACTGAGCACATGACATCATTGTCAACATCAAAATCCCCAAAAGAGTAAGTGAAATCAATCTCATGCTGCCCTCCTTAGAACAATTATTGTTTAAAACGACTCGCCTTGGCAAAACTGCTACCTCAGTGTTATAAATAACTGCAGTCTCATAGTAGTCGAAAAGGTAATAATCTGCATAGAGGTGTCAATCAAAATTAACCGTCAAGCTGAAATCATCTGACCTCGTGAAGTAACTGAGATTCCCTGTTGCGATTGCCTGCCAATAATTACTGATTCGAAGATTGGAATACTTGCTGACAAAATCGATTTCCACTCCACAAGAAATTGCCACCATTAATATTTGAAGATACAGGGACATAAAGGACCTGGTCGGCTGACGTTTAGTGTTGACCGGCATCACTTTGTTCACCTGTAAGGAGCATGGCACATGTCATGAGTAAAAAACAATCCTCGTTATCCGTATCATACTTTCTCCTCACCAGGCGATTCTAGTAATCAGTAAGAGACAGTTCTATGTCTTCCTGCATCTGTTCTATGATTTTTATGGGATCGGAATTCCTGGTAATTGGCCTGCCGACAACAACATGATCAGCGCCACTGGCAATGGCTTTACCCGCTGTCACAATCCTTTTCTGATCATCTCCAGTATTAACCAGGTTGGCACCAGGCCTGATTCCGGGGGTGACGATGATCAGTTTTTCGCCAAGACCATTTCTCAAGCGTTCAACCTCAAGGCCTGAGGAGACAATGCCGTCGCAACCCAGTTCAAGAGCCGCACGGGCACGATAGTAAACCAAGTCTTCTATGGTGGCCGTCATTCCCATGGCCCGCATATCACGTTCCCCAAAACTGGTTAAAACAGTTACCGCTAAAAGTTTGACATCCCCGCGAGCGAGCATGGCAGCTTCGATAATTGCATCATTGCCATGAATGGTAGCTAAACTCACTCCACGGTTGTTAACCTGTTCAACGGCAAGCTTAACCGTTTCTGGAATATCAAAGAACTTGAGATCAAGCATCACCTGATGACCTCGGTCGATAATCCAATCCAACGTATTAAACCAATCTGCCATGAAAAGCTGGAGACCAATTTTAAAAAAACCTGCATGGGATTCGCAGGACGTTACCAACTCTCGAGCCTTTTCCGGAAGATCGACATCCAGTGCAACAATGATCCTGTCTCTTAAAGGAATTGTCTTTCTCATTTTCTGCCACCAGTCAACATTCTTTCCTATACGAGCATAGTATTCTTACTGCTCGCAATATAGTTTTGAGTTGACAATCAGTATACTACTATTGGATTCAATGAGCTATCAGGTTCATGCAAACAAGTTGCGGGTCGAGTTGGCTGAAAATGCATCAGGTGAATCCATCAGTGGGCTGATTGCTCAACCACTGAAGATAAAGAATTTTCTTACTGCATAGTTAATCATTACCGCCGTAACAATATTCGAGGCAAAAGCATAGGTGGTCAACATGCCAAATCGTCTAATGAGAACGCCCATCAAGACAGTTCCAATAACGACACTTATTCCTGAAACTGCATAGAAATAGACAATTTCCAATACCAGCGGATGCCGCCCTCTTTCAAAAACCCAGAGGATATTGGAAATATAGGCAACCAGGTTCGAAATAAGAAAGGCGATCGCATTGGAGATCATTGAGTTTCGAGCCCGCCGGGTATCAGTAACCGGTGGAAGACTCAAATTCAACAGTCGAACGGCCTGATCATTTTTCTGCAACGCCGGGAACAGTTTCCAGGCAACAAGGTGAAAAATAATGATATGGGTAACCGTTGCCAGACCTCCTGCAAGACTGTATTTTATGAATTGGATAAGATTTTCGTTTTCAAGCAGCATCGCGGCTCTCTATGACTCAAAGAGTCTTTTGTGGATCTTCCGGAAATGGTCAATCATGATTTGTCGTCCTCTCGATATCGTGCTGTGACAATCCAATAGTGCAACAGAGAATTATTTGTTTGCCCGAGCCTTTTGCATAACGTAGAGTTTTAACGAAAAGGGCGTTTTGCAAGTGGCTCGCCCATAAAACCAATGGGGGTAATCGTCAGCAACAGGTTCTCTTTGTTGGTTACGAGTGATCCGCAAACTGTTTATCAACGAGTCGTGCAAAATAAACAGACAGATGCCGGCAGCGCAAGACAATACTGCCGGTCATCGTTACAATTTGCCTGAAGACAATAACGAAAAAAGCACCGAGACAATCAAAACAATCTGGTAAGACCAAAGAAAGACAAGGTGGATTTTGCTGCATTGGTAAAGCAGTTTGATTTTTGCCACACAATAATTTGAAAATCAGCCCCCGATAAAAAATACCTAAATGAGGAGTACCTGAACTCAAGTCCCGATAGCTTTTTATAATGTTTTGCCATGGCTCAACAGTAATGCTGAATTTGTCGTTAAGTTTGAGTGATATCTATCGCTTACCTGCTGGTCTAACTTTTTTACCAAAAACACCTTTTTATTGTAAATCTCAAGCCTTAAAAGCACTTTCACCTCTGGAGCAAAAAAAATAAGAACTATTTATAATTCAGATATTTCGAACTGATTCCAATTTATCTTTACAAAAAAAAATCTTGCCTTTATATCTACGCCCTAGGGAACAGTAGTACTGTCTACTTTATGGCACACTCGCAGTAACAATGTGTTGGAATTTTTACCGGAATATGCTAGTTCTTAACGTTCCTCTCGCATGTATTAACAGTTAATCATTACTCCGTTGTACTCGGGCTCACGTGGCCTGAGTTATCGCTATAGACAATAGATTAAGCGGTTTAACCCAAAACAGGGGGAGCGCCATGGCAGTAAAGATATTTATTAAGAGAATAGGTGTAGAAAAAAATATTATTGAATTGACGGTTCTATTGAAAAAAATGCGCAGCCTGACGCTTAACCAGCCTGGCTACATCTACGGTGAAACATTGCGGCGTATTGACAAACCCGATGAATGCATCGTGATTTCCACTTGGCGATCCGTTGAAGATTGGCAGAACTGGGCGAGTAACGAACAGCGTATCAGTATCCAGAGTGAAATCGATCTCCTTCTTGGAGCCGAAACAGAATACGCCATTTACGAAGAATAACACACCATACCAGGTGAAGATTTTATCAAGGCAGGTACCTGATGATTGTTGAAGGATTGAAGTTGATGGTTGTTGGTATGACGACCGTATTATGTTTTCTCATTCTGATGATTTTAGTCATTCAGCTTGCAGCGTACCTGACCAGAAGTATTACCGAACGAGAACTGCAGGCAATCGAAAATGAAAAAGAAAGAAGAAAACTCGAAAAAGAACATGAAAAACTAACAGCAGAAGATGGCGGCGAGGATATTGTGGTCATTTCTGCTGCTATAGCCGCCTTTGAAGCAGAACGGGCAGTGGTTTAAATAAATCGCAAGGCTGGAGCGAAAAACACCAGAGGTCAACATTTCGCGAGTTGATACAACCTAACGCAAGGAGAAGTATTGTGGGAAAAAAAGTCATTAAATTTATGGATACGTCTTTTCGGGACGGCTTTCAATCAGTATTCGGCACACGGGTCTTGACCGACGATTTTCTTCCTGCCCTGCAGGCAACCGTTGATGCCGGCATCATGCATCTCGAAGCCGGGGGTGGAGCCCGCTTCCAAAGCCAATTTTTCTACTGCAATGAATCAGCCTTCGACATGATGGATCGTTTCCGCGCTGAGGTCGGCCCAGATGCCAATTTGCAAACACTCGCCCGTGGCATCAATGTTGTTGCCTTAAGTCAGCAGCCCAAGGATATGATTGATCTGCACGCCAAAATGTTCAAGAAACACGGGATCACCACTATCCGTAACTTCGATGCACTAAACGATATGAGGAACCTTGAGTATTCAGGCGAGCGCATTGCCCACCATGGCCTCCATCATCAAATTGTCGTCAGCCTGATGGATCTGCCCCCGGGATGTACCGGTGCCCACACTGCTGAATTTTATCTTGAGCGGCTCCAGCAGATTTTAGATTCCGATATTCCCTTCCACTCCATCTGCTTCAAGGACGCCAGCGGCACGGCCAATCCCAGGAAAGTTTATAACACCTTCACGGGTGCTCGAAAAATGGTCTCCGAGGATACCATTCTCTGGTTTCATACACATGATACAGCTGGAATTGGCATCTCCCAGAATCTCGCTGCCATCGAGGGTGGCGCAGATGGAATTGATCTTTCCAAGAGCCCGGTCAGCGGTGGAACCTGTCAGCCGGATATCCTCTCAATGATGCATGTTCTGAAAGGAACCGACTATACGCTTGACCTAGATTATGAGAAGGTACTCGCCGCCGAAGAGTCCTTTGAAGCGGCTATGGAAGATTATTTCTTTCCGCCTGAAGCGAAAATGGTCTCCCCCACCATCACATTATCACCCATGCCAGGGGGTGCCTTGACTGCAAACACGATGATGATGCGTGACAC
>JABDPQ010000464.1 GCA_013042695.1 Desulfobacterales bacterium
CTTCACCACCACGGTACATGGTTGCAATCATTAGTGGGGAGAGATTATCTCCCTGCGCTGCAGCCTTTTTAAACCACTTCATCGCAGTAGCGTAATTCTGCGTGACTCCTTTTCCGTCCCGGTAAAATGTACCCAAATTATGTTGAGCAGGTGCGTACCCCTGAATCGCGGACTTCTCATACCAATCAGCTGCTATTTTATAATCTTGTGGTACACCTCTTCCTTTCGTATACATCACCCCTAAATTGAACTGTGCTGGAGCAAAATCGTTTTCTAGCGCCTTCCTATACCACTTGATTGATTTTTTATAATTTTGATTTGTCCCCTCTCCTCTGTAGTACATTACTCCAGCCATATGCTGAGCTTCCAGATGCCCCTGCTGTGCGACTTTCTTGTATAATCCCAATGCCCGCTGAAAATTTTGCTCGACACCATTGCCTGTGTAATATGCCTTCGCCTGAGCGAAATTATCCATATCAGCAATTTCACTATTTGTAATTTTCTGATTGTTTAGAGTGCTGGAAGTTTGCTTACAGCTTGGAAGGAATGATGTGGTGAGTGAAAAGATTGTTGCAATGACAGTTATTCTCTTAAACGAGAACTTCATGATTCCTACTCCTTATGAAACGGGAAGATGAAAAGCCCAACTGTATTTAGGAGCTGAAAATTCGTCGTTCTTTTAGTGAATCCTAACCATTTCCTTTAGTTAATCAACGGAACAAGGTGGTAGTGCTGAATTTGAAATTACCACTGGCCACATGAAATACTGAGCAAAGACTATATCTGAAGACTATTCCTGTCGTGCCGAGACAAATCCACAACCTCGGAAATCCCGATCACCGATATAGAAATTGTTTATAGCGAACCAGTGGGTGAATAACATCAAGAGGCAAAAATATTGAAGTTTGTGATTATTGATTCTTCCAGATTTTTTCCTTCTGAAAGGTTGGCAATAGCTGTCAAGAGTCTCGATTATCACAGATCATAGGTTTTACTGACGATTAGGACTGCCAATATTATTGAGTATCTTAACTTCCTCTTGTGTAAGCAGGGAAATAGCTTCATCGATCTCTGCCTGCTTTTCCGGAGAAATTGGTGGAAGGTGCGAAGGAATCCCTCTTGAGAGCCCGTCGATCGCTCGTAAATATCTGGCTATACCATCGGCGGCCATTATTTTATTCTCGAGGCGTTTGACCCTATTTTCTACTGCTCTTTTCATCTGCTTCCTCCAACACAGCAATGCGTTTCTCGATGTCAAATGTCTCAAGGGCAGCTCTTCGCTTCTCAATTATATTGGAGAGCGCTGTACCTCGACTGGTAATAACTGCCCCGTCACAACTCCTCTCAGGATTGCCTCTGCGGCCTGATCAATACCTTCAGCAGATGACGTGTCTAGTAAACTGATTTTCACTGGTCTTTCACGTGACGGGGGTAGGATCCTTTCAAGGCATAACCGTAAAGCTGCTATATTACCGTCTAGTGCAAGCTCCACGCATTTCCTTGTCAATGCCTCGCCTTCACCATCAAGCAGCGCCTGAGCTGCCATAGTGGTCTTATGACGAGCCCCGGATGGTTTTCCGGCAGGGTTACCCGACTGGCCGGGCTTAAATTTTGTGTCTTTCTTCTGTTTTCGGCCTGTATTTACAGATTTTTTCATGGCAATGATCCCCAACAAAAAAGCTCCAACCATTAAAACGCAAGTAGTTACGTTTGATGATTGGAGCCTTGAAAGTCCAGCCTTTAAGGGGGACTCAGGAGTCCATAGATATTAAATTATCATACTGCCGAACTTATACCATTTTTATGGCTAAAAGTCAGTAGCATAAACGACACCTATTTGGATCGCGGGTTTTGTTCCGTTATTGAACGAAGGTGTATCAAGAGAGCTAAACTGGACTGCAAAATTTCCACGTGGTGGAAACCTGCTGCATTGGTCCTTTACAATCTTTCTGCTTATGGGCTTGTAGTTGAACCTTATTCGCTGTGAAAGCGCAGTAATCACCCTTTTTCTTCTTGCATAGATACAGGTCCTCTGTCGTCTTCCAAGAAAATGCAAACCCACCTGTGGTGTAATAGAAGTTGATGCAGAGGTTTTTCTCAAATTTTTGACACTGATAGTTTTGAGCGACCAACGTGATGTTAGGTTCTAGCTGGGTTGATAGGTCGAAGTCTCCAAGCTCATGAACTTCAATCCTGCCAATCGATGGAATTGTCAATATTTTATTACCTTCATCGGTCACCCCAAGAAGCTTCATGACTTCGTTTCGTGCTTTGCGCGATACAAACACTTTGCAATGCCCGCGGTCAAAAATTCCAACTAGGTCTTCGCCAATTGCTTGCTGCACGTCTCCCACGGTTGATATGCCTGCTTCCAACTGTTCTATGTCAGAATCCCACGATAATTTACTTTCCAATAATTCCATTTACTCCTCCTCCTATCTCTAGAGCATCGAAAGTTCCTTTCCCACTGAGGCAGAAGCAAGGGCGATAAACCCATAATCTCCAATAGGCATCTTATCTCGTTCCATCTTGCCACCAGATGGTACAATACGTGCTGTCTCATTAGCGCAATCTTCTGGTAAGGACTGGTCAGGTACTATTAGAAAGGATAATACACATTCTTTGGGCAAGGGCAAATTTGGAGAAATTCCTGTACATCGTCGTTGATTGACAGGAATAAGTGTGCCACGAAGGCACGCATGGGTGCTTTTGCATCCAGTGCAGCCATGCTACATGAAAGATAAGGGTAGGCCCCTCGGAGTCGGCTTGCAGGAGCAGGCTTCAAACCACCTTAAGCTGCTGTGGTAAAGAGCCATGGTGGTGAGCGTTAAGGGAAAAGGCCCGGCATAAGACTGGGTCAGGCGCGGACCATGGAGACGAACGCAAGTGAACCACTGATGAGGTGTCGAAAGTCATTCCGTTGTCGTCAAAACTGGGAGCTTGTTCTATCCCAGGATAAGTTCGGGGGAAACCTGTCTACTGCCCGAGCGGCGGCCGGCATAAAGGTGGCGTGAACATGGTCTTGGCTTTTGTGTGGAACGTGGGAACCTGTCGTTCCGATGTTAAGGGAAGAATCCAAGTGGAGGACCCCATAAGGATGCAAGTACCGATGCGGAGCACAGGGGCGGATTACCTCGTAGTAGTGACGAAGCCTCTGTAATGGAGGTGGAGCGAAGGGGGTAACATGTCCGAAGTTACTTATTGGTCAACCAGAGATGGGAGGAACCTGCGAGTAATACAAACCTCACCAAGGTGAGGGGACATGAAGAGCCGGGTGAGCTGAGAGGTTCATGTCCGTTTCTGTGAGGGCCTGGGGGTGAGATTCCCCCGGGCTACTCGACTCAATAATCATCTATATTTAAAAATGCCGGATTTCAAATAGACCAGTGCGATGTAATTTCTCTGTTAACTAATCGGGCAGTTCTGATTTCCGCAAAGCATCTATGTATATTCGTTTCACTTCTTGATTTTTATATGGAAGTGTTTTCTCAAGTTTGTTGACAGAAAATTTTGGATTAAGCTCTTTTACTTTGTTTGCTTGCAAACGAGCTTCTTCGAGCCGCCCGTTCAACACCAAAATGCTGCACAGATTTACTCTGGAAATGGTATGCTTGGGTGCAGTTTGGACCGCTTTTTCGGACCAGATGAGTGCTTCATTATAATTCCCTTGACTACGGTATATGGCTGCCAGAACATTCAGATCAAGACTTGGCGAAATTGGATTAAGACGTATTGCTTTTTTTTGTAAACTAAGTGCTTTTTCCAAGTCATCTAAATAAAGATATGACGCCGCTAAATATGTATTATTGTCCGATCCATTGGGGTCAAGTTCTATAGCTTTCTTCAATAAAGGATTACCCACATCATATTGCCGCTTAAGAACATAGAGGAAGCCCAACAATCCATAGGCATCACCATAAGAATCATCTATGGATATTGCTTTTTTAGATAGTTCAATTGCTTTGTTTAAAGAATCGCCCTTCGACTTGCTTGCACCAAGAAATACGTCCGCAAAATATGTGACGCCTAACCATCTGTATGCTGGTGCATAATTAGGATCAATCGTAATGGCCTCTTCGAGGAGTATGCGCCCTTTATGATTATCTTCGATGTTGTTTTGTTGAATCAGTGATCTCGCCTCTAAACATTTCAGATACAGTTCAAGGTCTTCAGTACCTTTGCCAAATATGCGGGCTTGCTCCCCCTCTGTCAACTCCACGT
>JABDPQ010000466.1 GCA_013042695.1 Desulfobacterales bacterium
CTCGATGCTGGGCAACCCTATTTCCGGGACTTCAAGGAACTGTTTACGGCCCTTGGCATCACTGCTGTGATTTTTGATCGGGAAACCACCAGGATAGAGCTGCATGAATTTGTCAGAAAAATGCTCTCATACAAGAGCAAAGCTCTCTCTGCTAAACAGTTCACTCAAATTGAGGTATCTGAGCTGCCTCATTCCATCTCTGTCATTCTAACGGAATTTCTTGCCCGCCAAGACAGCTCAATCTCCGATGACAAGGCTGGAGAGTCAGCTGAAAATCTTGATTCTTTTATCAATTCTCTGTCGAGTTATGGGCTTTCCGGAAACGAAATATCTTCCTGCAAGATTCTGCTCGAATCGCTTCCAGAACGCTTGACAGATAGCAGCATCGAGATCAACGAGCTCCCTTATGCATCTTGGGATGACGTAGCCCGCCTACTCTCTCGAGCAGTTAAGTCCAAACACGAAACAGGCTCGGAACTAAAAGATGAAATGGCCGGTTACTCAAATATCAACGCTCTGGCCTCGATTTTAAAAAAATTAGAACGTGAGACGACAGATACAAAATCGCGGGAGACGATTAATCTTCTCGTCTCCATAATCAGAAAACCTGTTGCAACGAAAAAAACTGATGGTGATGAAGCAGAGGACGTAGGCAGTCGGATTTTTCCCGAGACTCCCGATATTTCAATTGCCCAATTACAGGAATATACTACAAAAAACAGGCTTCATCCGAAAATTCTTACCAATATACCAGAATCGCCGATTGACCACGAGACGCTATCAATTTTGATGCAGCTCGCCCAACATGATCAGTCTCTTCCCAGTCAAATCCATATGCAACAGCTTTTTAGAGAATTGCTCTCAAGTCCGGTCAATGAAAAATCCTGGGAAATTCTCAGCCGCGGTCTTCATGTAATTGCTCAAGAAGTTTCAGCAACACGGATATCTTCTGTTATTCGATTAATCGTTGAACCGCTGCGGCGCTCTGTGCATGCCAATCCACTGCATCTGCTATTGTTAACACTTCAACGCTGCAACAAAAAAGAAGCTCAGGTATTTTGGCCGTTTGTGGTGAATGAAATATTGGTAAATGGCAGCAGCGCTGATCAAGTTTCTTACTATAAACTTTGCCAATTCGCTGCAAGCATTGAACCCAAGGATATGAACAGCGCACTGCCTCAACTGCAAAGTCTGGACTCCTTTCAAAGCAATACCATTGCCCCCGACATTTTCCATGCACTCACACCTCGATGCTATCCGCTCTTTGCCTTTCTGTTGAGAACGGATATCGAACAGTTTATCAGTGAGCGAGTTATTGGTGGTCTTCGGCGCAGCTCACCAGACTGGCTCATCAAGGCCGTGATTCCCTTGCTTGATACTAATATGCAGGAACATCGGCTATTCCTTTATTCTTATCTGCGAGAAGCATCGCGGAAGATCTTGCCAGCCACATTAAAAAAGGTTGCGGCAAAAATAATTGCCGAGACTCTGCCGGCTTTACCCCAAGACAGGCGACTGGAGTCATGGGTCCAGGTAACGATTGCTGCACTCTCACAATTACAGACGACCGAAACAAGAGCACTCCTTGATGAAATAGCTGGGAAAAAGAAACTGTTATTTATACCCGAATGGCCTTCGGAATGCCGTAAGACAGCTGAAGCTGCAATAACCTCAAACAAACGACGAAGATAACGTTAAGACCACCTATGTTTGATAAACTGAACAATCTTTTAATTCTTTTGTGCCGAGCCATCTCTACCCGAAAACTTTACTTTAATGAGCATCCTAAAGTAAAAGGGCTTTCGACCGGTTTCATCAAGAATCTCAAAGAGTTTTGTACCGAAACAAAATTGGATACCCTCTTCATTGGTATTATTGAAGGCAATCTTGTATTTGAGGGAAGAAACTTGGTTGGCCCCAGTATTGTTGGTCGCCAGCTGGTTTCATTTACAGAAAAATTGCATTGTGGGGGGCTTTCTTTTTCCAAAGAAACAACCGACAACGAGTTTAATGCCCTGCTCAACCTGACCATCGACCTGCAACACCCCGTCGAAAGCATCAAAGAAGCTCGCGATTTACTCGTATCCAAAGATATATACAATATTCAAATTGCCCATCATTATATAAGTCCAACCGGACCGATGACTCGAGAGCAGAAGGCTGCATGGCATGGCCAGGATACTGGTGATTTCCTGCACTCACCGACCCTCATATATCAAGCGTTATTTGACGCAGTTGCGCAAGCACATGGCGACATAATGCACGGCAATGAGATCGATGTTGATAACACACGCTCTGTCAGCGAGTATATGCTTCATTTCACTCGAACTCATTTTTCTGATATGATGCAGCACGTCCATTATCCCGATTATGATACCTATACCGTCGGCCACTCAGTTCGAGTTGCTGCCCTTGCCGTATTTTTGGCAAGTTCGTTCAGTTGGAGCGAAGAGCTGCTACTTAGTTTAGGAACAGCCGGATTGCTCCACGATGTTGGCAAAAGCATGGTGCCAGATGAGATTCTTTATAAGCCCGGTAAACTGGATAAAGAGCAATTTGCTGTTATGATGGCCCATTCAAGAACCGGCGCCGAGATCCTTATGGCTCAGAAAAACACCTCTGCCATTGATATTGCTGCTGCCTGGGGCCACCATATCAGGCATGATGGCTCGGGCTATCCGCAACAACCCTCCTGGGCTATCAGACATCCAATCACCTCACTGCTGCAAATTTGTGACGCTTTTGAGGCGCTTACTGCTGCCCGGCCCTATAAACCTGTACTTACGCCGCACATGGCTTTTGACATCATGCTCAAGGATAAAGGTGGTTTTCATCCGGCTCTTCTCGCCTCATTTATTGCCACCATTGGCTTATATCCTCCCGGGACCACTGTCTCCATGTCTGATGGCAGCAGAGGTATCGTGATGACGGTTGGTCCTAAAATCGACCGCCCCAAAGTAAGAATCACGCACAGCTCATCCGAGACTGAACTCGCTCCGGATGATCACTATTTAGTCAATCTTGCCGCCGGCGAACATAAGAACCTTTCGGTTGATAAATTGTTGCTTGCGGGCATGGAAGTATAGAAGAATAGACCTATCTACAAAGAACACGGATGAACGGGGATAGTAAACAGCTTGCCCTGGTCACATTGAATATTTCCTGAGCGCAATAAAGTCTCTTTGAGGGGACCATCTCACAGCTCCAAGCATCCGATATCAATAATAATCCACCATAATCATACAGTGAACTCATATTTTATGCCGGGATGATGTTGATACCCAACGAGTTCAAAGTCAGCTACCGATACCCACGTCTCTAAATCGTTAAGGGTCTTGATATCTGGATTTATTTTCAATTTCGGCAACGGCAATGGCTCTCTTTTCATCTGGACATCACGCAAAAGTTCTATTTGGTCTTCATACACATGTACATTGACTATTTTGTGATAGGCTGTTGCCGGTTTAAGCCCTGTTATCTGTGCCATAACCATGAGAAGCCACCCCACTTGTACCTGATTGAAACCATGTCCAAGTGGTAGATCATCTGATCGCTGGTATGAGGTCAAATATAATTTTTCTCCGAGAACGCTAAAGGTGTGCGTGTGCATGCAAGAATTCAAACAAGCCCGATCGCGCTCACCAGGATTCATGAAGGTCATTATTTCACTTCGATTATCAATTCCTCGTCGCAGATCGTTATAAACATTGAGTAATTGATCAATGGATTCCCCCTCAGGATTGCGCCAGTCCCGCCCTTGAGCACCATAACAGCGGCCCATATCATCCGCCCCCTTACGAAACGGATTGGCTAGCCACACCGAGTTTTCATTGGCATTTGCATTCCAGGTGTTGCAGCCAATAGCGCGAAATTGAGCCGCACTGGTGTAACCTCTCAGATAGCCGAGCATTTCTGCAATAGCAGCTTGCCATTGCAATTTTTTTGTTGTTAACACCGGCAATGTGCCATCACTCACATCATACTCAAGGTCAGCATTTATGATGGTTAGGCAGCGCTTGCCCGTACGTTGATTTTCAACCCAGACGCCAGTTTCAAAAAGGCGCTGGCATAATTCCACATATTGTTTCATGGTAACGTTCCAAAATGAGTTTATAACGACGCTATGATAGCATCTGCAATCTAGCGGTATGACAATTTACTTTTTAAGCATAGTTAAATGAGCCACTTGCAAAACGCCCTTTTCGTTCAACCTCTACGTTATGCTTAAAATTTTATCCTCGGAATAGCAATTATTTGCCTGCGGCAAAATTTTTCGCATGCCTTGACTTTGAACGAAAATCATCATTTTGCAAAGGATCAGATACAATGATAATTCTGTTTGGGCTGAAATAAAGTCAATTTTAGAAATTAGGGAACTGCTTCTCAACAGCCGATTTATACAAGACCCCCAGACTCTGACGGCCATCAACTTTTAAAATCATTGGACGTGTATGTCGCGCATGAGCAATAAACTTCGTCTCATGTTCAACCTCGAGCCCGCGAAGCCACTCCCAATCAAGGAAATCTCTTTTGAGGTCATTGATATTGAGGTAATTTATGCCAAGAGAAGTGATATTATGAAAGAAATGGGAACCTTGGGACGGTTCGGCATTAATCAGCGGATGGGTCGTTTCTATCATTGCTCCAACACCACAGATATCCCCCCAGCTGACGGGAATCCCAAGCCATCGATCTGCCGACCCCCACCTGCCTGGCCCAATCAACAGGTATTTACGAGCCTCGCTATTGAGCATACCGTTGAGGTTTGCTATCTCT
>JABDPQ010000467.1 GCA_013042695.1 Desulfobacterales bacterium
CAGCGTCAAATGATAATCAGCCCTATCACGCGCCGCAAAATAAGAGAAGATATCTGCGCCTCTAAATCGGTAGATTGCCTGTTTCGGATCTCCAATCAGATAAAGAAAATGACCACCAGCACTAAAAATTGTAGAAAAGATCTGCCATTGAGCGCTATCAGTATCTTGAAATTCATCTATAAGGACAATTCGGTATCGACTGCCAATCTGTCGGCATAAGGTATCGCCATTGCGCCCCGTCACCGCCGCAGCCATCTCTGTCACTAAACCGTCAAAAGACATTTTTGTTTGTTCATTCAGCACTTTGTTGAGGTTTTCTCGCAGGAACATAGCGAGCTCAACTCGAAGCGCATTCATGAGCCCCTCCACTGCCACAAGGTACCCCTCCAACTGCAGGTTTGGCAGTGGCCAGTCAGCAACGAACGCCTGCTTTTTTTCCATTCCCCTGAGTTTATTGCCATTTAAATTCACTAACAGCTGCTCTTTTTGCAGCCATTGCAGACTCTCTGGATGCGGGGGAAGATGCAGTGTGAAACTGTTTTCAAGCGTTTCCAGCCACCGAGGATAATGCAGTGCAAAATCTTTTCTGAAATATCCTTTTGCAATAGCAGGTTCAATATGGGTTTGTAAAATGTTGCCGTGATTCGACCACCACATCCGCATCGTTTCAAAAACAGTTTCCAGCTCAGAGCAGGCTAGCGTAAATGAGACATCCTCGGGTACCAGCTTGGCAAGTAGACTTTCAGCTCCAGCGACACTTCTGTAAAGCTCTTCGGGCGATGAATAGCAACTGGTGACTAGCTGACAATAGCGAATATCCATTGCATACAGTCTAGATCGCCAGAAATCCTGAACCAGTTGAGAAGTTACTTTGCCTGTGTCATCGACCAACTCGGTATCATACAGTTGACCGCTTTCCAACGCCTGATCGGTGAGCATCCTTTGACAGAAACCGTGAATCGTGTGGATGGCTATTCGATCTATGTCAATCAAGGCCAGGTTTAAGAGCTCAATCGTTCGGTCAGGCTGATCAATGGTTGCCGCCCAATCACGTAAGACCTGATCATCAACCTTGTTCAATCCACGCAAAATATCTCGAGCACAGCTGATACGCGCTCTGATGCGTTCTTTGAGCTCCTCTGTTGTCGCCACCGTGAAGGTGACCACAAGCACCTGGTCAATGGTAACCTGCAGCTCAACCAATGCCCGTAGAACAAGCATGGCAATGGCATATGTTTTACCGGTTCCAGCACTAGCCTCAACCAGGTTGACCCCCTTTGTAAATGGCGTTGCAACTGCATCAAATATTTGCTGTTCCGCCATTTTCAAACTTCCTCCGAGCAATTCAGGACATAATCCCAAAGAGGGACGACAAAGTCTTCACAGAGCGTTTCAAAATTCGAATCAAGGATTCTCTCAACACCAAGGTCTTGATATAAACGTGCCGACTCTGCAGCATAGCCTTTCTCGATTTGGCTATGGAGCAGCTTCCGGGCGACTTCAAGGGGTGATTTCCGGCCCCTGCCGCGATTACTTATCACCTGTTTTGCATAGGCAAATGCTGGCTCAACATGAAGCGAGCTTGGCAGCTGGCAGCCCTGAAGGTACAAATGAACCAGAAAAGCAAGATCATCAGGTCGGTCCATGTCTGCCCTAAATGTCAACAGGCGGTCCCGGGCAATTACATGGGTTTCTTGCTTAATATTAGGTGTTTTGCCTGCAATAAGATGATACAGGTAAGCAAGCAGGACATCTCTTCCTTTTAGGTTGGCGTAGCGATAAAACAATAACCCGTTTTCAAAACAAGTTTTAAACTCCCCTTTCAGCCGTACGCCTTCAACGTCTAGATTAATGGTACGCTCTGAAAGCAGACAGCCCATATTTCTGCTTGCAACATTGTCAGCAAATATCATCAGATCTTCTACTCTTCTATTGAATTGAAGACGACCAGGTACACCGAGCGGCCAGCGGGACTCTGCCTGCAATGCAGCGAGTATGCTCTCTTTCTCTTTATTTTCAAGCAGCGCTCCTATCATTGCCTGATCAATCATATAGTGATCAAGTCGCTGTATCTCAAAGGGCTCATGATCATCCGGTAAATATACCATCGGGCGCAAATCAATTCCCATTATGCGGCGAACAAAATAAGCCTGCGGATGCACCAGAAAGGAAGCCAGATCCAAGAGATCTACTTCTGTCCCGGTATTGCTTGCAGCCGAACCGGAAAACCACAGAGTCTCTCTGTTTTTACTCTCAAGTTGTAGCGCGGAAGCGACTCTGCAATAATGCTCGTCATAGCTGAACAGACCTTTGCTGCCATCAAAATAGCTTGCACTGTATGGTTGAAGAGGATGATGAACAATGCAATCTGTGACTCCGTAGAAATTCGACAGTGTCTCGATCAGCTCAGTAACAACAACCGAAGGAGGAGTTTTCTTATTCGTTTTTATCGATTGGCCGATATAGCTGATATAGAATCTGTCACGCGCTGCTGTAATGGCTTCAAGAAACTGATAGCGGTCATCGGCCCGTTTCGATCTGTCCCCGAGACGATATTGTTTTCCAATCAGATCGAAAGGGGCATAATTATCGTTTTTCGGGTATTCACCCTCGTTCATGCCGAGCAGACAAATCACTTTAAAAGGGATGGAGCGCATGGGCAGCATTGAACAGAACGTTAATCGCCCATTCAAAAATCCTGCTGCATTGCTCGCCTCAGCAGTTGTTCTGAGCCACGATCTGACGACGTCAAAAGTAACCGTCTCATCATGGAAGACTGAAAAATCATCTCCAAGCTCAAATAAAAACCGGTATAGCTCAAGCAACGCGGGATGTTCCTGATCGGCAAATAGCGTTCCACAGAGTTCTTTGAATAGTTCGGACCAATTCTTCAGGGTCCGAGAGATTGTAAAGTCGGCAAATGCCTGCTCGACATCATCTATAAACTGGCACAACCAGCCAAGAATCTCGATCTGACTGCCTTCAATCTCTGCAAATGGCAGAATAGAATCAACCGCCTCACTGCTGTCGATTGCTACTCCCATCAGCATACGATTGAGACCGGCTCGCCAGGTTCCATCACCAGTGGCATGCAAGCCATCATTCTGGCGCTGTTCAGATGAAATGCCACTCCTGATTCCTGCAGCAACAACCCAGTTTTTGACTCGGTCACAATCAGCTACCGTCATGCCATAGCGTGGGTAAACCTGTGGTCTTTCAAGAAAGCTCATAATATCGCTCCAGCCATAACGACTGGACGCCAGATCCAGCAACTGCAGAAAGGTCTCGAAGTAACCGTTTCTGTGGCGTGAGTAGCGGTCGGATATAGTGTAGTGAAGATCTTCAAATATGGGCGGAATCAACTGCGAGTATTTCTGCATATCCGGTGCCATGACGACAATATCATGCAACTGAAGCGAGGGGTCACTGTAGAGCCAGCTGAGAAGATAATCCTTGAGTACCATTATCTCACGCATTCGGGAATGACATGACACCATCATCAGCGAATTGTCCATCTTGGTTACCGACTTATGATCCGCGTGAGGTTCTTGGCATCCTCTGAGAATATCCTCCTGAAGTCTGTGCAGCAGCGACGCATCTCCTTCAATAACCGGACTCACAAAGGACTCAGAGCCTTCAGAATAGTCAATGGTTCCAAGAAGCATTTCCTGGAAATGTGCTCCTTGCTGTCCCAAACTGGCAAGAAGCGGATGGTATGAAGCCTCCTCTGACTCTGTATACGACCCGCTGTCAATCCGCTTGAGTTTTCTGCGAACCAGCGCCCTGCAGGATTCAATATCCCCCCAATAAAGCTCACAAGGTGAGAGTAAGAACAGGTGTACATCAATTCTGTCTGCAAGTGCAGCTAGTGCGGAAAGAAATAGGGGCGACATCGTGTGCACCCCAAAAATATAGAGTCTTTGGGGCAGCATGTCAAAGAGGTCGACGTCACTGTAAAGGACTGAAATTATTTTCTTGATCCTCTCTCCGCGATGAAGCTCGCCGGGTCGATCTTCACAAAGTTTGATCCAGAGCAATTGCTGCCACTGTTCATACTGATCATGCGTAATCGTTTTGCCTTGCAGCCAGTTATCAAGATAATCCGGCCGCATGACTTGATATTGATCAAACAAGATGGCAAGCTGACGGGCAAACTGAAATCTTTTCAGCTCTATCGGATCCTCTGAGAGATAACCGGCAAGAACCCTGAATTTTGGGTCACTGACATTTCTTAATATTCTCTCAATACGCCAGGTCAGGACGTCACGGTCAAATGATCTTGGTACAGGTCTTTTGGTGGTGGCTTCAGTTAAATAGTCAATAAACGTTCCAGGTAAAAAATATGCGGCATGGCACCATGCACCGAAAAAATCGGCCAGATATTGTGAAAGCATCCGCTCCATTCCACGACTTTGAATGAGAAATACTTCCCGGGAATACAGCGAAGCCGTCTGTCTCTCTGAGATAACTTGGGCCAGCTGTTCTGATAAGCGCTCTGTCTGGTTTGAGGTGTGTAAGTAAAACATGGGTTGATTTCATCCACTCATCGGATTACTTCCTTTCCTGAAAAACATGAGCCTTTTGCAAAATGATGATTTTCATTCAAAGTCAAGGCATGCAAAAAATTTTTACCACAGGCATATAATTGATATTCCGAGGATAAAAATTTAAGCATAACGCAGAGGTTGAACGAAAAGTGCGTTTTGCAAGTGGCTCACATGTGTGGCACGAAGATTACCTGCTGACTATAACATAGCAAATTGACAGCAACAATCTGAGTCCTTAGGGTAAATCTGTTATGTTCACTGCTGCAGACAGTTTCTTGAAGCAACGAGCACAACAAGCACTTTTCTCTTAATTCGTTGACGCCTGATTGGCGCTTGGTTACAGTGAGTTTGGTATTATCTGGGATTACACCGAGAGAATTAATCTGCATGAAGCAACAGTGAAGACATTATCGCAACGAATTTTACTGGTTAAAATCAACACCAGCATACTCCCAGATGCCATACACAAGACCAGAAATGATCCCAATTGCGAAAAAAAGGCGCAATCTTCGGTCCCATGGTAATTTACTGCCATCACCCATGTATTGCAGGATGGAAATAATCAGATAGGTAAAACCGGCAACAAACGGCGCCGTTTGAAGAATCTGCCACCCGGTTGCAACCGCTGTCTCCTGGAAATCGGTGCCAACACGTAGGTTGAACACCAGGTAGAGCAGGGCCGATGCATAAAACGTAACTTTTTCTCTAATATTTTTCATATGATCTCACTAGAAACACTCCTCTTTCCCGATACAGATATCTTCAGGGACAAACTCTATCCGCTTCTTCTTTTCTGTAAACCTATGCATTATCTCCAGCCAGTAGAAGCTGACGAAAATGACATTATGGAAAACGAGAATGATATTTTCATGGATCGAGGTTTGTGTCAAGGACATACGCCTGCTCGGCTTGGAAAGGATCAACAACGCTTCCGGCAGCTGGTTACTGATCTTAAGACCCGAAAAGATGATTATGCTGCCCAGCTATCCTCCTTAACCATGGCGGCGATGTCTGCTCCCAAGCCGGAGAAATTAGGAGAGTCCGGACATGACATCGTCTCTTCGTTATTGAAGGGTCACAACCTCTCCCCGTCACTGCTCGCAACAGATACTGGGCTCTGGCAAGCTCGGCTCGTGTTGGCTATTGCAGAAATTCTTGATCGGGAGGAAGAGGAGCTTTACGATGAACTGCAACTCCTGGATACTCGTGAACTTGACATGCTTCGAACACTGCAGGGTAGTGATGTGTCGCAAGAGGGAGAACCTTTTGCAGAACTTGATCGCATTCGGGAACACCTTACTAAACCACGGGCAAAAGAGGTAAAAAAACGTTTTGCTGCCTGGCTTCGCCTGATTCGAGTTCAGCCATTTGCTGAAATGTTCCTTTGGGTGGCATCTTCGGACGACGCTGCCGATCAGGTTATCCATGAGTATGAAAAACGAAGTGATATGGTGATCACACCACTGCTTAAACTGCCGCTTCCCGGCAAAATCATGGTCAGTGTGCATCATCTCGTTGATCAGCTTGAACACTTTCATCATGCCGCAGCTGATATTCACAACGGCATTAAAAATGATCTGGCTCGGTTGCGTAAACTCGCAGATTTCACCTCGGGAGATCTGCAGACATTGCTGCCGCATGGAACAGATTGGGTGGAACAGTGGGAAGGACTGCTCGAAGACCATTTCCCGCAAAGTTCCCATGGCAGGTCTTTCTTGACCCTTTACCTGCTGCCGAACACTTCGCTGACAAACCTTTTTTCACTTGCTGGTGCTGAAAAGACAGACCCCTCTGTTCTGCACGCGATCCTGGGTGTTCACAGACGCTGAGCGAAACCTTCCTGGTTATCAGATTGAGTAATTTCAGAAATACCAGCGTGTTATAATATAGCCAGCATACGCCCGGAATAGTATCTACTCGAAATTCGACACAATTGTGGTTATGCTGTGTTTGAAAAGTTCAACGACACACTGCAGCAAAGAGCAATTATCAATTGTATGAAGATGTGCTTTTCCTGGGAGCATGGAAACAGTTCTCACCGTGCCAAAAACAACTCCCAGGTAGGTCAATGATGTGGCAAACAGGCCATCTTGAATTCGAGTATCTTACAGACATATTTTACCTATGGCTAAAGATTCGACACACGGCCAAAATGGGCTGGGAACATTTGCCGGAGTCTTCACTCCATCCATTTTAACCATTCTTGGTATCATACTGTTTCTCCGACTAGGGTATGTCGTTGGCAATAGTGGGCTTGCTCTGACTCTGGCAATCATCGGTTTGGCAAATATCATCTCTGTTCTCACCTCATTTTCCCTCTCCGCCATTGCCACAAATATCAAAGTCAAAAAAGGCGGAGATTACTACCTTATTTCCAGGACTCTCGGTGTTGAATTCGGTGGTGCTATCGGCATAGTTCTCTTCTTGGCGCAGTCAGTATCTATCGGCTTTTACTGCCTTGGTTTGGGAGAAGTGGTCTCAGCAATCATTAATCAGCCAATACCATTTCTCCCCCAGATCATTGCGGCATCTGCCACCTTGTTTCTTTTCCTGCTTGCCTGGGTCGGAGCGGATCTGGCAACTCGTTTTCAATTTGGTGTCATGGTTTTTCTGATCCTCTCGCTTATCTCATTTTATTTAGGAGGGTTCTCGCTATGGAATAATCAGCTGCTTGAACAAAACTGGCTTCCTTATAATCGCCTAGATTTTGATTTCTGGATATTCTTTGCACTATTCTTCCCTGCAGTCACTGGATTTACCCAAGGGGTATCGATGTCTGGTGAATTAAGCAATCCAAGTAAAAGTCTTCCTCTAGGCACCTTTCTGGCGGTAGGTATCTCCATTTGCGTCTACATATCCATCGCCATCGTTTTTGCTGCCTCAACTCCTGCCGAACTGCTGGCAACTGATTACGCTTCGATGAAAAAGACAGCCCATTGGCCTCTGCTGATAGATAGTGGCGTGATTGCGGCAACGCTCAGTTCCGCCATGGCATCGTTTCTGGGAGCCCCGCGAATCCTGCAGTCTCTGGCCGCTGACAAAATCCTTCCATTTCTAAGCCCCTTTGCCGAAGGCTCAGGGGCTGCGGATAATCCGCGCCGCGCGGTAATCGTCTCACTGATAATCGCCCTCTCAGTTATCACCATCGGCCAGCTCGACCTGGTGGCACGGATCGTAACGATGTTTTTTCTTATCTCCTATGGATTACTTAACTATGCCACCTTTTACGAAGCTCAATCTGCAAGTCCCTCTTTCAGACCTCGATTCAAATGGTACGATAAAAGATTGAGTCTGGCGGGTTTTTTTACCTGTGTGGGTGTTATGTTGGCAATCGATTTTAAAACAGCACTCATTGCCGCGTCTATCCTTTTTGCCATGTATCAGTATGTAAAGCGCACCACTGGACCAGCGAGGTGGGCAGATGGTTCGCGCTCATATCATCTGCAGCGCGTACGAGTCAATTTAAAGGCGGCGGCAGCAGATCTTGAGCATCCCCGTGATTGGAGACCGTATATCCTCGTCATGTCAAACAACCCGGAGTACCGTAGTGAACTATTAATCTGTGCTTCATGGTTGGAAGGTGGCAGCGGCATAACCACGGTTGTCGAATTATTGCCAGCCAACAGTTCGGAGCCCATAAAAAAGATAATCGATGCTGAAAAGACATTACAAAAAGATATTTTAAACAATGAGTCGGAAGCGTTCCCTCTTGTCATCGCGGTAGATGATGCACTGTCAGGCTTTCAGTCACTCGTCCAATCATGGGGAATTGGACCGATTCATGCAAACACATTGATGCTTAACTGGCGTGAGAGTCATCCACGCGCATCTTCTCAAACAAACGTGCTGTTATATGACGAGCAGATGAGGGCAGCCTATCATCATGGCTGCAATATTGCAATCGTATCGACAGGAGAACTCTTTCAGGAGAAAACACAAATTTCGCCGGAGGGAGAAAAAGCATATATTGATGTCTGGTGGAGAGGAGATAAAACGGCACGACTGGCCCTGCTCTTTGCATACCTTTTGCAGCGAGACGAAATGTGGGAAAATGCTCAGATTCGTCTGTTTGCGATCAATTATCAATTGGATTCGGACACATCTCGAGAAAATCTGCAGCGTGCCTTGGATGAGTCTCGTATTACCACACTTCCTAAGATTATGATTGATGTGGATGAAACAAGCATCATTGAACATTCTCAAGATGCTGCACTTGTTTTTCTCCCCTTTCGTCTTCAAAAAAAGGGGCCGGAAAGTACCTTTTCCAAACCCTTGGAAAACCTCTTGTCGCGTTTACCGATTACTATCGCTGTTCTTGCCGCAGAGGACATAGATCTTGATGCAGAACCTGAGGCAGGTAAAATTGAAGAAATAACGACGGCAATTGACAATGTCAGCAAGGCCAAACTGCGTCTGGAAAAAGCTGAAGCGCAGGCTGCTGAGACTTCAGAGACGCGACATACTGCTGATAATGGAGCAGAATTGCCTGAAACATCGCCTGAACAAAACTTTCAGCGGGTCAAACAGCGCCAGAAACAAGCAGACAAAGAACTGGAAGAGGCTCACAAGCGCGTATCCAGGGAAAAGGCCAAGCTAGAAACTGCATTGAAAAAGGCTCAGGATCTTGGCGTGGAAGAAGATAGCTGAAAAGAAACGTTACTAACCGGACTTCCCCTTCACCGCTATTCATTGAAACTATTGGTGGGTAAACCAAACAATGAGAATTCAATGAATCTAAAACATCCGCCTATTTTAAATGAGTTTAATGACCACTAAAGTTATATCATCTTCTGGCAACAATCCACGACAAAAGGCTGTATGTTCGTGAAATACGTGATTCAAAATCGTTTCTGCCGACTCGGCCGCATGCCGACGTATGATTGCCTTGAAACGCGATTTACCAAACATCTCGCCGTCACTGTTGCAAGCCTCCCAAATGCCGTCAGTTCCAATGACCATAACCTGGCCTGTTTTCAATCCGTCTTTATAATTTCTCTGATAGGAATAGTTCCGATCAACTCCCAATGCTAAACCACTCCCTAACAG
>JABDPQ010000469.1 GCA_013042695.1 Desulfobacterales bacterium
TGAGATAATCGGTCTCTATTCCGATTTCGTTACCGGCAACCAGCAGGGACTGGCTCAATTCGAACCGACACTGGCCGATACGCTCAGGTTGGCGGCCGAAGATCTGAAAAGCTGTTATTTCGAGGCCCTCTCCTCGCAGCCGGGCCAACCCACCGACGCTGCTTCCCTGGCCAACTGGTTCTGGGGCGAAACCTATGCTGCCGCGATCATAAACGAAGTGAGAAAGAAATGTCTGGATTACGGTACTAAGGAAATGGCTCTGGCCGGCAAGTTACTGCTGATTCCGCGTAGCCAGATGCATCGATTTGACAGGTAAAAAGAGAGTTTAGAGAGTTGGGCAATCATTTGCTAAGGTGGGAATAGATGCCGTCCCACCTCTCAGGCGGATCATCAAGATAAGAACGACAACGCTCCAGGTAAAGCTGATAGAGCGCTGTAGTGGGCCACTCTTTCCTCAGATAATTAAAAATTGCTATTGCTTCCGAGAAGGAACCCTCTTTATAGAGCGCAAGCCCTTCTAACCAGCTTTGCTGCTCTTTTTGATCGAACAACTCGCTTCTGCGGCAGGTGTAAAGCGTCACGGGAGTTTCCTTGCCTTTAACCCTGACGGTATCCACTTCCTGAAATTCAAAGTCGTCAACCCTGACAAGTTTTATGTTTTCGCTTACTAAAATATCAACGCCGTAAAATTTGGTCAGACTCTCGAGTCGCGAGGTAAGATTCACATTATCTCCCAGGATGGTATAGTCGAAGAGATCATCAGAACCCATGTTTCCCACCCTGACTTGGCCTGAATGCACCCCTATTCCCACCGCTATTTCAAGGTTGAATCTTTCCTTGAATTCCTTGTTGAGTTCAGGAAGTTCTGCAAGAATGTCCAGGCCCGCATTGAGCGCTCGCTCTGGATGATCAGGAACGTCAAGGGGGGCATTCCAGAAGGCCATTACCGCGTCGCCGATAAATTTGTCCAGGGTTCCCTGGCTCTGCCTGATAATCCTGGTAACCGGTGTCAGGTAATGGTTGAGAAGGGTAGTCACCTCGGTAGGGCTCAATTTCTCAGACATCGAGGTAAATTCCCTGACGTCTGAGAACAACACCGTTACCTCTTTCTCCTCTCCCTCGAGATTCAGACGCTCGGGGTGTTTGGCTATTTCATCTACCAGTGAGGGGGCTACGTAGCGGGAAAAAGCCTGTCTGATCTGAGCCCGGTCCCGTTCGGTATGATACATACGGGTAAAGGTGAGTATGCCAAAAGTGATAGCCAGATTTATCAGAGGGAAGAGTGGAGAGACAAAGAAATGATGATTGGCAAAGGTCCACTCGCTGCCCAGCCAACAGAGTGTGGCTAACGTTAGCGTAGCAGGCAGCACCACTTTGTTACTGGCCACCGAGATCAACAGCACCACAAACAGACCGGCAAGGATGGTGACAATAAATTCCAGCCCTGGCACCCAGTCTGGTGCCCTGATAAAATCCCCGGTAAGAATATTGTCGATCAAGGTCGCTTGAGCCTCAACTCCGGGGAAGTAGATATCAAACGGTGTCGTTCTCAAATCTTCAAGCCCCGCTGCTGAGGTGCCGACCAACAGAAGTTTTCCTCTTAGTTGTTCGAGACCAACGGTGCCATTCAGCACATCGGCGGCTGAATTGTACGTGAAAGTCTTTCGCTTTCCCCGAAAATGCAGCCTGAAGCGGCCATTGCGGTCAAGCGGGATGACCGTCTTCCCGAAGCGAAGCGATTCCACACCGCCCTCATTGATTTTTAATATAAGAGAAGGCTTCTGCAGTCCAGCCCAGAGCGTTGAAAGACCGAGGTTGATATAAAAGCTCCCCTCGTGCTCCATCAAAACGGGGGTTGTGCGTAAAATTCCATCCCGATCTTTCACCGTATTTATAAAACCGGTGACCGGGGCTGATTTACTCAACAATGGCAGTGGACTTATCACCCCTTCCGCTTTCAGCAAGGTTGCGCCCTGAGCATTGGCCGAGGTCTGAGACAAGACGGAAATGGGAACCGGTTTCAGAAAATGCTCTTTGTTGTCCGACTTCAGATGTCCAAAACTGAAATAAAACCCGATCACAAAGGGGCCTTGCTTGAGAATATCGGCCAGCAATACATCATTATCTTCCAGGGGAGGTGGTAATTCGGTAAAACCGATGTCGACATCCAAATCCCGTTTCAAATTTTTTTTCAAGTTAATCGGCGAACTGTTGTCTGGTTCGGCGAAGAGGATATCCATGCCGACGGCCCGGGCACCCGCTTCTCTGAGTTTCTGCAGCAGCAGGGCAACCCGATACCGGGGCCACGGCCACTGCCCGTATTCTTCAAGGCTTCTTTCGTCGATATCTATGATCTCGACCATGTCCGAGATAGCTGAGACGTGGTTGCGACGCAAAATGATGTCGTATATCTTATTATCCAGAAACCGGACGAAATAGGGCTGGTATACGTAACAGATGCCGATAAGGATACTGATCAAAATACCGATACCCGGAAGGGAAATATTTTTGATCAACCTGGCAAATCTTGAAATCATGGACCGTTTGACTTTAGCGCTTAGCTACATTGTGATACAAAATGTATAGAGAATTATTCAGACTACTATACTGTAATTTGGTTGCTTGAAAATTAGATTTTACCATTTCAATATTTAAACCAGCCTGGCTCTAACTATACTGGTTCATTGGTCAGTGTCAGACTGTAAATCTCCAGCTAGAAATTAGGTGATTTTACCCATCCCTGTATAGGCAAATTCGCCTATATTATTTTTCTTATTTTTATATTAATTTTGGTGCTTATATTGGGTTTATAGTACCAAAGTACAATATGAATTATGGGCAACTCAGATTATATAAACGGGTTGAGTGGTGCTCTTCATCATTGATAAAAAACTCATGAGGGACTATTACTGGAAACCGGAAAATTTCCTAACCAACAGATAGCCCAAAAGCGGCCGCGCTCCACACACCCGAGAGTGGCAAGGCTGTTCAGTACGGTTGTGCAGTAACATGTTGTGGTCTTAAAAAGCCAGTCAGAACAAATTCCGATAGGAGATTTGCGTATGAAAAAAGCATGTAATCTGGCTGCACCCATCATGATGGTGCTCCTTTTCTTCTCACCCGCTCACCTCCACTCGAAAGAGCTCATCGCTCTGCTGCCTAACCTTCTCAACACCCACGAGTTGATAAGAGCTCAGGAGCAACGCCGCGATAGGGCCATGTTCCTTCTTCGGGCAGCACAGGGGGGGTATTATCCCAAACTCGATGTTGTGGCCAATGCCGGGCCTGAATGGATTAACAAGATCGAGGACGAAGATACCAGCCTGACCAGAAATTACGAGAAAGCCAGTGTTAATCAACTGATTACCGATTTTGGTAACACCACTGGTAGAATTGATCAATCAAAACTCGTGCTGGAGATAGAAAAAGAAAATCTCAACTCCATTCGGCAAGACGTCTTGCTTAACGGCATAACTTCATATCTCGGTCTGATCAGAGCAGATAAAACATTAGGCTTTGCCAGGCAATCTGAAGAAAACATCAGAACCCAAACCGGTATGGAAGAAACCATGGTCGAATATGGTGCCGGTTTGTCTTCCGATGTGCTGCAGGCCAAGTCACAGCTGTCGAGCGCCAAGGCCCGGGTGGCAAGTACAGTGGGCGAACTGGGTTTCGCCAATAACCGGTTTCGTGCGGTGTTCGGTTTCGGCGGCAGAGACATGGTTGAGACATTCAATATTCCTCCCTCCCCTGAAGTCAAGCTGCCCAATACCGTCAACGAAGCGGTAGCAATTGCCTGGGAAACCAATCCTCGTCTCGTTGTGGCCCGTCTTGAGATCGATCGACTCGGGCAGGAAGAGAGGGTCAACAAATCCCGATATTTTCCTGAATTAAGTGCCTTCGCCGAGGGAGTGAGAAGAGAGGATTATCTTGGCTTTGAGGGTGTGCGGGAAGAGGCCGTGATTGGCGCAGAATTGACCTACAACCTCTACAACGGCGGTTCAGATAAAGCCCGGGTCGAGGCCTCGATTAAAGAGATCAACGAAGCCCGCGACCGCTATGCCGAGACCAGAAAACTGGTGGAGGAAGAAGTTGGTAACGCCTGGCAGGAACTGGAGACCGCCAGGGAACGTTTCATCTACTTGCGCGATCAGGCCGTTATTGTCGGCGAGTTTCTGGAGTTCGCCAGGCAGGAACGCAAGCTTGGCAAACGTTCGCTGCTCGATGTCTTGGCAGGAGAAGCGGACCACCTCAACGCCCAGGCCAATGCCGTGGCTGCCGGCATAGATATCGAAGTTGCGACCTATCGTCTGTTTCGTGCCATGGGCAAGCTCGATATAGACCTCCTCGTGCACTAGGGCACGTGTAGTTACAGCAGGAGTTGATAATGGAATCTCAAGTTATTGGAAAAGTCGTCGCGGTTACCGGAGAGGTAGTGCTTGAACACAATGGCGATTCGATCCCCATGGAGGTGGGGAGTCCCGTTTACGAGGGAGGTGTGTTAAAGACCGGTGACGATTCTCACATTGAGGTGCGTTTCACCGACGACACTATGTTGTCCCAAGGGGCGAACTCCGAGGTTTCCATCGACGATTACGTATTCGATCAACCCGATTCCGCTTCATCCATCCTGCTCAACCTGACAGAAGGCACGCTGCGAAACATAACCGGCAAGATCGCAGATGAGAACCCGGAAAGTTTTGAGGTTAAATCCCCTCTCGCCACTCTAGGTATCAGAGGCACCGATTTCAGCGTATTTCACCAACCAGATTCAGGAACCAAAGTCATACTGAATCAGATCAGCGAAAACCATATTCTGATCGTCTCAGATCAATTTGCCAACATTCGGTATCAGAATGATCCGGGTACATTTGTAAGTGTAAAACCTGACGAGCCCATCAGTATCGTCGAGGTTCTGTCGGATGAGGAACGAAAGAACGTTCTAGAACTAACCCCTTTCACCACTCTTCCGAATAACGGCGTGAGCGAAGAGGGAGAGGACCCTCCCGATGGATCAGCGTTGGATACCGGTGCAGCAGCCGACGGTCAGGATGGTTCACAGAACGATCAGGGTGAAACCGATTCCTCGGAAACGGACAGTACAAATGAACCAGGAGCTTCAACATCCTCCGGTGGCAGTACTACAAAAACTGCGATGTCAACTGGTAATACGGTTCCAGGTGCAGAGGCCACCTCTTCTGAGATTGATGTAAGCCCCTTGCCTGAAGGGTTGGCTGATTTAGAAACGGATCAATCCTTCGATATTAGCATGCTCGACAACCTGCCCCCGACTGGGGCAGGGCCGGCACCTTCAGAAACTCAGGTGGAGCTGTTCAGCCCAACGCTCTACGATCCTTTTGAAAGCAATTTGAATCCCACAGATCCATTTAATCAGATCAATTTCACTACCTTTCAAGCAGCTTCAACTCTTTACGAGCCTGCATCGAGTATCCAAGAAACATACG
>JABDPQ010000475.1 GCA_013042695.1 Desulfobacterales bacterium
CCTGTAGGTGGAGTGGACGCCGACTTAAAGGAATCGTTCATGATGATAATTGCAGATTCTATGGAGAGATTTGCGGACATGCCGGTCTTTTTGGAACAGCACCCGCAGTTCTTGCACTCTGCCGAGAATTACTTTTGTTGCGTAAAGGAGAAAAAAGCAGATTAACCATTTCTCCAGAGGTCTTTATTAAGGCGTGTTCACCGTTAGGGACATCAGAGTGGACAGCCGGTTTCAATCGACGTTCAGACCATGAATCAAGCAGTGGAGACTATTTTTCATCTCAAAGTATAGGTCACCTTGGTTTTACCGGAACCTCTTTCTGGATTGATCCAGAACAAGACCTTATCGTTGTTATTCTTACAAACAGAGTAATAAAAGGGGATGATCAAGAAGGCATAAAAAAACTCCGTCCAGAAATTCACAACATGATCGTTGAGCATTTAAGGACGGAGCGGTAAAAGATGACGTTTATAGCGTAAAGTCAATGAAGATGTTGGTTACCACCAGCAGATAGTCTGATCCGCGCCAAAAATTTTATCGACAAGTGCATCATAGTCAGGTGTTTCCACCGTGAGATCAAAGCTGTCTTGCTCTCTGTCCCTGGTCACAATCTCAACAAGTTTCTTTACCGTTTCATCAGGCTCAGAGCGGTAGACGTTTAAAATTTTCATGGCCCCTCCTGTTTATTTAAGACCGTAAGGAATAACGATACTCATATCTCTTAGTTTTTCGCCAAGTTCTTCTAATGTCATTGGCTCAAAACCGTTATTTTCCACATTTGCAGGTACCGTAGAATAAATCTCACCTTCCATGTCCCGCAGCATTTCAATGCTTTCCTGGTTATGCTCGTCTAGCTTTTCTATTTCTGAATCCATAACCACACCATATGAATACATATTCTCTACAGCTAGGCCAAGAGCGGAACGTATGCCATCTACGGCGTAATCTTTATGCCTGTACATGAAGCAGACCTTTTTATATTCCATTTTGTCCCCCTTTAGAAGCTGATGTAACAGTCAAAATCTTCGATAATGATTCCATGCTGGGCTTGGGTTGCCATTTTTTGAGCAGTCAAGCCTTCAGGGACATCCTCAGAGTCGTAACCCTGCTTCTTGTAACTGTCAACGCAAATTGAAACATCATCTGCGAGTTCACAAAGAGCCGGAAAATCTTTATCTTTTGCATTATGTGTCGCCGTCCAGGTAAAGAAAACTTTAACCAGGGACCCTTTGCTTTTTGCAGCCTTTACTACACCGATGACATGGTGCAGATAATCTGGGCTGGTAACTAAAACACCAAGACTTTTTGCCATTACGTACCTCCCGAATAAAAAGTGTCTGTCTCAACGACTAAAGAGACTTGCGGCAGACCAGTAAAAAAACCGGTATCCGAATGGGTTTGTTGGGTTAAATATCAGCCCTTTTTAATGAAAAAGCTGAAGTAGCCGCTCTCTTCTTTTTCACCAAGATACTCGTGGCCGGCTCGCTCACACCATCCCGGGATATCATTTCGGGATCCTGGGTCTGTTCCATCAACCTGCAAAATTTCTCCACCAGCCAGCTTGCCAATTTCCTTTTTGGTGCGAAGAAGCGGCATGGGACAACTTAGCCCTTTGGCGTCAAGAACAGAATTTGCGGTAACACCGTCAGCTACTTTTTTGATATCGCTCATGATAAACCTCCTGATGATTATTTAGTTAGGCACAACGATTATTTCTAAACGACCTGGTGCCACTGTTCAACCTGACATCCTTTGCCCGGATTTTGCACTGTAGCACATATTTGCCATTTTTTAGCATAATAAATTGTTATATCAAACTAAAAAGATGTTGAAAATTTATCCCGAAAACAGGAACATACCACAATGTCGGATATTGACAAAATAGGCCCACAAAGGTAAAGCAGAGTGGTTAATAAGTTTTGAGCAATTGTACTATAAGGAGGTATGTATGAGTGAACAGAGTATTTTTGTAGGCAAGTTGAGGGGCCTGTACAAAATCATGTGCCAGACAGAGTGGAATGCCACGGTCACAGGACTTGTGGTTGGTTTCTTCTCGGTGATGATCATGGCATGGTGGAGACCCTGGGGAGCCGTTGGCGCTCTTAGAAACTGGGGTGACTGGATAATGTACGGAATAACGTCGCTTTTAGGTACAGATGCCGGTTTTTTCGCTTTCTATGAGGAGGCGCCAAGGTCGATTTTAGTGAGCTCAGGTTCAGTTATCGGAGTCGGATTTGTGCTTGGAGCTTTTGTCTCCGCTTGTTTAGGTAAAGAATTTGCATTGCGCATACCTCCTTACCGAGAAATGGTAAAAGCTGGAATTGCGGGAATCCTGATGGGAATCGGAGCTTCTCTTGCCGGCGGCTGCAATGTTGGTGGCTTTTATAATGCCATTGGCAATTTGGGCGCAAATGGTTTTTCAATGATGCTTGGCTTGATCGTTGGGGTTGTTCTGGGCCTCAAGCTGCTCTATTTGGAGATGGAGCATCTCAGCTGGGGCGACGGCGGGGCAAAGACCATATCGTTCCCGGCTCTGGTTGTTACCCTGCTTGGAACCGGGGCTGTTTGTCTTCTTGTTTGGAAAGCGTATACTTACAGTATAGATGAGGATAGCGATTATCTCGCTTCACTCAGCGGTATCATTCTTATAGCAGCGGCCCTTGGCTACTCGATGCAAAGAGGTCGCTGGTGTATGGTTCAGGGGTTTCGGGAGCCGCACATGACGGGGGATTGTACCATGGCCAAATCGGTGATGCTCTCTATTCTCGTCGTTGCCATTGGCGCTGCGGTGTTGAAATATGAGGTGCCAATGAGAACAGAGGGTGAGGCGGTTCTTGCCCCGATTAATTACATTCGCGGGACGTTTGGCTGGGCAGGGGTTCTTGGCGGTTTTTTGTTTGGTCTGGGCGCCATGTTTGCTGGTGGTTGCGGGTCTGGTACGCTCTGGCGTGTTGGAGAAGGACAGGTAAAACTGATGCTGGTCGTTCCTTTCTTTGCTGTTTCGACCTCCATCGTTACCGCCTGGTTCAGGGATAATGACTTTGAGGCGGATGGTGTGCTTGGGAAATACGTATACCTTCCTGACTACCTGGGTCATGGATATACCCTGTTGCTGATAGCCGTCTTTCTGTTGGTATGGTATCTCATCGTTACCTGGAACGAAGAAAGCAACAAGCTGATCGTACCAATGTAGAAAAGGTGACCGTGAAGTTAAAAGGCTGTATTTTCCCTTTGGAGAATACAGCCTTTTTTTATTATGATGAATACTATAACGACCTAAACCGTTGTACAAAAAGAATCTGTTGAGGTGCTCAAGCAATCCTTGTAAAGCATGGTCTTTCTGGGTTGAAAAATGAAAAGAGGTATATAAGCAGAGAAGGTGTTACTATAACCGGTCAAATCGTTATATTGGGTGCTGAGAGGTGACGTCTGAAAAAGTACGTGATTGTACCTTGCGCTGACAGACAGAAGAGATTACCAACGGCAAACCATTAAGAGCTTTTCTACCGGAGAGGCGGATATGCGAAAAACAGCCCTTTTTAAAAGTGATCTTTTTCTTATGCACGACCCCGGTCCCAACCACCCGGAGCGTGTTGACCGTCTCAGGGTAATATACAATTTTCTTGAACGGCCAGAGATCAAGGCAAAGTTTGTTTTTCCAGAATTTTCAGCAGCAACCATCGAGCAAATTGAAA
>JABDPQ010000275.1 GCA_013042695.1 Desulfobacterales bacterium
GATCTATTTGCTAAGATATCCATAAGAATGATCCTTATATTTTTCAGCCCCAAATTCTTTAAAAGCAAACAGACATGACGTTTACTATACCGCAGCGGGTTTTGAAGTGGTAGGCTTTTAATGGACACTTTTTCAGGAGTGAATTATTCATCATTCATGAGGTGTTCAATGACCAAGATAAAAAGACTCAGTTATACGAAAGAATCTAAAAAAGAATCGGTATAGCGAATAATTGAGTATGGCTACTGATATGCTGAGGCGGGGAAAATTTAGACAGTGATCCAAATCAACTCAGTCGATGCAGAATAGAGGAAGATAGCGGTGATCCTGGCAGCACCATATCCTCGCTAGGGGTGATGAGAGTAGCGTGCAATAGTTTGGATTTATTTTAAAAGGAGATAAATTTTCAGGGGATAATAGACAGGCCATATAAAGTGATGACAAATCACCTCAATTATGTTGTTGGCATTTCCCCGGTTTCAAGATATTCCTTAAGTTCTCCAACGCTCAGGTCTCCTAACCCTAAGCTCTGCAATGTTCGTTTGCCCTCTGCTGTGAAATTGATTCCTGAGATTGCCTCACCCATACCAATGATATCTCGGCAGATTGGCGTGGGAATTTTTAATAATTGACCGATGGAACTAAACATAACCAAGCCCATACCAATATCCTCGTGGATATATCGATTGTCAAGTGTGTTTGGATTACGGAAACTGATAAAAGCGCTACCTTTCTTATAACAATCATAGTAATCCGTGTTTTGTGCATATCCTTGTTGCACGGAGGTAACCGGATCGGCTTGGCCACTATATCCAAGGGCTTTCAGCAAGGCTAAACGTTCCTCGTCCAGTTTTCGTATCAAGTGTGCAACCGTTTTAGAAACACCGTCTTTGTAAAAAAATGTACTATCTCCTTCATTCTCTATGCGGGCACCATTCAGAATAGTAATCGGAGGATGGATGACAGGATTGGCATTGTTGAGACCTGCTTCAAGTACGCTGTCAGTGCGAAGAAAACCTGGATATAATGCTTCCAGATGCGGACCGACCCGGCTGACGGCTTTTGCCGGTAATGTTCCATAAGCTACACGGTTAACTTTGACGGAAACATCCACCCGTTCGTCTTTGGCACGACACCCGTATGTCAATGTGGACGTTTCGACAATCGTCGGAATGTTTTTTAATCCAAGCTGTCGAAAAACGTAGGCAAAATGTAACGCCCCACCGGTTGAACCGGGATTCAGAACAAGGAGTTGGTCCGGTTTTACAAAAGGCGCCATTTCATGCGCCACCCGATTATGAGTCAGCGCCTGGGTGCAGACCATCACCGTATCGACGCCTTCCATAGCCTCGGACAGTCTTGTAGTTACCAACTCAAGGACTGCCTTTCCCTGAACTGCTCCAGTGGAAACCAACGTTTTGTCTTTGAAAATTTTACTGACATTCTCTGCAAATTCCGGGAACTCGAATAGACGAACCTTTTTACCCTGAAGAGACATGTCGACAGCGGCAGCTTTACCGCCATTACCGGCACCGATTATTGCAACGTGGTCAATCATAGATATTTATCTCCACACATCAGTGCGCAAGAATTGATTTCAGGAAATTCGCACCCCGGTCGGTTTGGGGATTGGTAAAGAAATCATTTGGGGGTGCCACTTCGATGATTTGGCCTTCATCCATAAAGACGACCCGGCTAGCCACTTCCCTGGCAAATCCCATCTCATGGGTAACCACCATCATGGTCATGCCCTCCTTGGCCAAAACACGCATGACGTCGAGGACCTCGTTGATCATTTCCGGGTCCAACGCCGAGGTGGGTTCGTCAAAGAGCATAATCTTGGGTTTCATGCATAAGCCTCGAGCGATGGCCACACGCTGTTGTTGTCCACCTGAGAGTTGGGCAGGAAAGTGATTGATCCTGTCTTCCAAACCTACCCGGGCGAGTATCTCACGGCCTAAGCTTTCAGCCTCTTTTTTCTTCATGTTTCTGACTTTGAGAGGTGCGATGGTCGTGTTCTCCAGGGCTGTCATGTGCGGATAGAGGTTAAATG
>JABDPQ010000493.1 GCA_013042695.1 Desulfobacterales bacterium
CCTGTCCAACGCCGCTACCCTGAATTCACAAATGGGCGTGGCCAGTCGAGAAAACAATGAAGTATCGTTCAATTCATGGAGTCTTTATAATCAGGGTCTGATTCATTTGCATCGGAATGAACTGCAGAAAGCGATTATCCATCTCAAGCAGGCAACCGAAAATGGTTTTTTAATGCTGAGAAGGGCAACCGTAGATTGCCTGGCAGCATTGGCATTGGCATACGGAGCAGCAAAAATTCAGGATGAAGCTGTTGCAACGCTGGATAAACTCTTCCAGTACGTTCATTCTTTACACGACCCAACGTTGCTGGAAATAGCGGACTCCTGCAGAACACGCCTTGCACTGATAAACGAAAGGGAATCGTTGCAACCAGTAATTCCAATGATCAAGCCAACTTCAACTGTTGGAGTCATGGCGATCTGGTGTGAGATCCCTCGAATCACCCTCTGCCGTGCCCTTATTGCCGAGGGTTCGGAGCAAAATCTGAGTAAGGCGGAAGAACTGCTGGAAAGGTATGCAGAGTTGAACAAGTCCCATCATAACAGCAGTCAGCTTATCACCATCTACTGCCTGCGTGCGTTAGTGTATGGCAAGCAGAAAGAATATGACGAAGCTTTTACATGGCTTCGCCAGGCTCTTGCCCTTGCCCGGCCAGGCGGTTTTCTCTTTCCATTCCTGGAAATCGGTAAACCGATGCAGGAACTACTCAGCCGACTTTACCAAGCGCGGGACTTAGACAGCTATAGTGTAACGGTGTTGGCTGCATTTGGCATTGATACTTCTGAATTGTTGGAAAAGACATCTTCCACAACCGCAGAAACATCATCATATGCGCTATCTCAATCCTTGGTTGACCCGCTGACCAACCGGGAGATAGAGGTATTGGAACTGTTGGGCGCCGGACTCCAAACAAAAGAGATCAGCGAACAATTGTTCATTTCTCCGGAAACGGTAAAGGTGCATCTGCGAAACATCTACCAGAAACTTGACGTCAGCAACAGGCGTCAGGCAGTTCTAAGAGCGATGGAATTAGGCATCCTCGCTAAACGCTAGACAAAGAACCATATCCAATCCGCCGGCAACCTCCTCCCGGCACCTCAAAATACCTAATTTATACCCCCTTTCGGGTGATCAACAAATTGGTCAGGCGGTCTATACTGGCACACCATCAATACTTTGATTTGCACGTTTTCAATACTTTTGGGAGCAGTGGCCATGTCACCTTCACCTGATATCCATGTTCTGAAATTTGATGGACCTGCGACATATAAGATTACTGTCCAGGGTCTGGTTGATAAGAGCTTTTCTGAGAGCTTTGCGGAAATGCGCATGACCGCCGGGCAGGATGCGAATAGAGATCCCATAACATATCTGACAGGCCGAGTACGGGATCAGGCTGAACTTGCCGGGGTGCTGAACAGTCTCTACGAAACACATGTGTCAATTATATCGGTTGAAAATATATCGGAGAGCAACGGGGATGAAAGCGAGGTCTAGAAACACTGGAAAGAGTTAGTCCGTCGTGAAGCATAAGCGGTATCAGAAGATAAAAAAAAATAGCATTTATGGCCATTTCATCATGAAAAATCACACGAGCGAAAATCAAATTTTTGAGGACACCTGCCGCTTTATCATAAAACTCGGAATCAGTGTGCACGGCTATGGCCCCAATGCAATCCGGCTTGAGTCATACCTGCATCGTCTCACCGAGGCTCTTGGATATCATGGCGTATTCAAGTCGACGCCTCGAGAATTGTACTTCGCCTTTTCAAAAGATGGAGCCGTGATGCAGCACACGCACCTGGCTAGGCTGCCGGGCACCGGTCTTGATCTGGCCAAGCTGTCCGAGGCAGGGAAACTGGTCGACGATGTCGTTGCCGGCCACCTCACCATTGTGCAGGCATTGTCGCGCCTGGAAGATATCGAAAGCACACCGCATCCATGGGGCACCGTGGCCACCGGTATCAGCTATGCGTTCGTCGGGGCTGGTTTTGCGGTGCTCTTGTCCGGCGGTTGGTGGGATATTCTCTTTTCCACGCTCTTCAGCCTCGCAGTGTACGGCATTGTTCTCTTAACCGCCCGCTTCGGAGCCCGGGCGAATGAATGGCTGCCGTTGTCCAGTGCTTTTATGGCCGGAGCTCTGGCGACAGTGACGAGGGTTTTTCTGCCGGAGTTAAACGTTGTCCTGGTGACCCTGGCTGCCATTCTTATCCTCATTCCCGGCTACTCGATCAGTGTCGGGATCATTGAGTTAATAAGCGCCCATGTCTTGTCCGGCATCGAGAACCTGATGAATGGATTGGTCTACCTGGTCAAACAGTTCGCCGGTGCCTGGCTTGGCGTAGGGCTCGTGAAGCTGTGCTACCCGGTCCCGGCAATGGCGGCCGGCTCCCCGGTTAGTCCGGACTGGCTGTGGGTCACGATGCCGCTG
>JABDPQ010000504.1 GCA_013042695.1 Desulfobacterales bacterium
GTGTTGCATCCCGTGAAATAGCCCGGTCCTGGCGCAACAGGGCAATGATTTCAGGAATCGCAAAAATCCCCATGCCGACAACGACTAATTTCAGCCCGTCGGTCAGATAGGGTATGCTGTAGCTCGACATCCTCAGTGAACCGCCTGCGTCAGCTTCTCCAATCGTGCCGACCAGCAACCCCATACAGGCGGCTGCAACTCCTTTCAACGGCAGGCGGCCTGCAAGAATTGCCACCATGCTCAGGCCCAGGATGGTGATCATCAGCATCTCAGGTAAGCCAAAGGCTAGTACGATAGGTCGGGCAATCAGGATAAAAAAGGTGAGGAAAGATGCTCCCAGAAGCCCGCCAAATAATGACGAAGCAAACGCGGCTGAGAGCGCTCGGGCCGCTTCTCCCTTTTTTGCGAGTGGAAAGCCGTCAAGAACAGTTGCCTGTGAGGCAGACGAGCCTGGAATACCCATCAAGACGGAGGCAAAGGTGTCAGAAGTCGGGATGACGGCAACAAGACCGACCATCAGGGCCAGGCCGGAAACCGGCTCCATCCCATAAATGAAAGGAAGTACCAGGGAGAGCCCGGCTATCCCGCCAAGACCAGGAAAGACCCCGACAGACAGCCCAAGCAATACTCCCAAAACCAGGAACATGAGCTGTTCGGGATGAAGGATCAGGGAAATGGCGTCTCCCAGGGCTGGAAGTGCGGTAGCAAGAAGGTCCATGGTCACCCTTGTCTTTGGAAAAGAAACCAGGCAGCACCCCTTTCGCAGCGTTGCGGAAGGGGTGAAAAAAAATACTTATTTTATGACAACGCCATATCGTTCGTTAAGCCATTTCAAGACAAAGGTTTTTGCCTCAGCCGGGACATTGATTGCGCTGCTCATAGCAGTGGTAGCCGTCTTACCGGTCATCTGGGGGTATTTACCCAGACGTACAGCTGAAATTTCGGCAAAATCGGGACGCATATGTACCGCCTTGAATGCCTTTGTATACGTAGCTATTGCATCCGCCGGTGCACCTTGTGGCAGGAAAACCATTTTTTGTGCCGGGAATCCCGCTGTAAAAAAAGCTTTCCAAGCTTCCCACTTCTCGCCTTTCGTTTCACAGCCAGCGGTGGCCTCACAAACTTCTTTAAAGGTCGGCATGTCGGGAAAAGTTGGATCACGGACAATATTCCCATCATCGTCCAGCGCGCCCCAGGACATCATCGGCACAGCCTTGCCTTCCGCAACGAGCGGAGCAACACCCTTAAGATAACTCGAAGACGTCTGATAGTCTATATTGGCTTCACCGCGCTCAAACATCAGGCGACCATCACCACGGCCTTTTATACCGAATACGGGCTCCACTTTCAAACCTAGCATCTCCCACGCCAGCAATGGCACAAGGTCAAGACGGGTTGCACCCTGTGAGCCGTAAATGAACTCGATGCCCTTGAGATCATCGGCATCACCGTCGAATTTGTTGGCCAGATCGGGAGGCAGATACGCAACACCGCCGGTGCCCGAGGCCATAACGATATTCCAGTCTTTATACTCATACTTGACCCGAGGATCGCCAAGAAGATAGGGAAACTGCGTAGACCCGGAAGATCCGAATATCGTCGTGCCGTCTTTGTATTTCTTTTGCTGGAACCAGTTTGCCCCTTTGGTGGAGCCGGCACCCGGCATGAATTTCACCACTACAGTGGGTTTGCCCGGCAACGCTTCACTCAGAAGTGGTGCATAGAAATTCGCCCATTTTGCCGAACCGCCGGATTCGGAGAACGGAATAACCCATTCAACCGTCTTGCCAGCTAGATCAATACCATGACTGCTGGCCACAGCTTGGGTCGAGAAGGCAGTTGCGGCCGCAAGGCCAATTAATGCCCAACGGGTAATTTTAGAGATGTACATAGGCTCCTCCCAGAAATGTTAAATAGAATTTGCTTGTTCAGGTAGTCCTGAAAAATGATCTGCCCACCAGGTGTTCCTCTCCCACCAGCAATAATCGTAGGCACTTCTTACCCATCTTGCAACCATTTTATGGAGTGCCGAAAATTTATAGCTAACCTTTTGGGTGAGGATATGATGGTGATCCCTGCAGTTTGAGGCCAGTTGAAAGGCCCAATGAAGATAGACGGTGAACGTTTACATTCTTCTTTTCAGATATAATGTGGAAGAAAAGAGAATGTGGGATGCAGCATCATCGCCTCTATATCGTCAGAGATAAGGTACTAAAATTAAACGGTAATACTATGACTGATAAACATGACAGCTTGGTCGCTGTAGTTAAACGTCAATGTCCGACATGTGTATTGGTGGTGCCGGTTATCAAACAGCTACTACAGTCAGATAGGCATATTGACATCTATTGTCAGGACGATGATTCGTTTCATGACGATATTAACCTGATTCTTGACGACAGGAATCTTGAACAATCCTTCCAACATGGCATCGAGCATGTTCCCACCCTGATCCGAAAAGAACATGGCCAAGAAACAGGACGTGTTTTCGGTTGGAACCGAAAGGAATGGGAGCTTCTTACTGGCATAAAAGGGCTGGGAGAAGACCTGCCGGAAAACCAGCCGGGATGCGGCTCAAAATCGGTTGAGCCCGGTGTTCTGGAGAAACTGCAGGCACGCTATGGAGCGGTGCCGATAACCTCCCGCAAAATTGAATTTTCCAAATGGGATGATCCGGTGGAACAGGCATATGCGCGAGGTTGGACCGATGGACTCCCGATCGTACCACCTACCGATGATCGCATTTTGCGCATGCTCTCCGGCACCGCTCGACGGCCGAATGAAGTTGTCGGGATCATGCCGCCAAACATGCAATCGTGTACTGTTGAGAAAGTAGCCATAAACGCAGTGATGGCAGGTGCAAAACCGGAATACATGCCCGTGATCCTAGCCGTTGTCGAGGCAGCATTGAAACCTGATTTTGCTCTACACGGCGTTCTTTGCACTCTCAGTTTCTCTGGTCCCGTCATCCTGGTCAACGGACCCGTAACCAAATCAATCGGCATGAACTGGGGAGGCAATTGCCTGGGCCAGGGCAACCGGGCAAATGCCACTATTGGTCGAACCTTGCAGCTTATTGTGCGTAATGTGGGTGGAGGGGTACCAGGAGAAATAGATCGTGCTGTTTTCGGCAACCCTGGCAAATACACCTACTGCTTTGCTGAAGATGAAACAGATCCCGATTGGCAACCCTTGCATATATCACGCGGCTGCCCGCCAGGCTCCAATGCGGTAACGCTGCATCAAGGGCATGGCTTAACAAGCTTTGCAGATAATGCTGCCCGATCCGCAGACGAACTTGCCCGCTCTCTTTCCGCACAATTGGTCAACGAAGTACACCCAAAGAAAGTACAAATCGCTAATGTTATTGTGGCAATTTCACCGGAGCACTACCGGATATTTAGAACGGATGGCTGGGGGCGAAAAGAGATTGAGGAAGCATTACATCACTACACCACACGGCCGGGTAGAGATCTTATCAGCGGTGCACAGGGAATCAAAGAGGGTATTGATGAGAAATACGCCGAAGAAATGATGCCGAAATTTTGGCGTGATCACGGAATTCTTCTGGTACGCGCGGGTGGTCCTGGCGGCTTGCTGAGTGCTATCATCGGTGGATGGAGTGGCGGCCGTAACCGCGATGAGGTCCGACCGGTCACTCATACATTTTGATAGGAGAGAACTATGAATGATGTCAATTTCATGCGCGACCCAACCAGCGAAGCCTCGACGACAATTAGATCGTCTCGCCTCTTCCCTAATGATCTTGAAGGCAAGACAATCGCACTGTTAGATATTTCCAAGGAGCGAAGCAGCGAATTTCTCGACCACCTGGAGCCTAAATTGTCAAATGCGGGTTTTTCAGTAAGGCGTTACCGAAAGGCAAGCCACTCTAAAGTTGCTGCAACGAACATTACCCAGGCCATTGTTCAGGAGGCAGATATCGTTGTTGAAAGTCTCGCTGATTGAGGGTCATGCACGTCTTGCAGTGTGCATGACATCAACACCTTAGATCAGCTCGGTATTCCTGGAATAATGGTCGCCACGAAAGAATTCAAGCCTGCCGCTGCAGCACAGTCCAAATCTCTTGGATTCGACCCGAATATCGTTTGGGTAGAGCATCCCATCCAAAATCGGACAAAAGATGAGTTACGTGCTTTAGCCCTAGGGGCGTTTGAGCCGATAATGGCGTTGTTAAAAGACAGCAACTGAACTGAAATACAAAATCCTCAGCTGATTTGGCGTTAAATATCGCTACAGTGAGTTTTTTAAAAAAACCATAATTCAGCAAGATGGCGTCAAAAATTGACGCCATCTCGAGAATTTTTTTTTCATTACATCAGGTTTAATGCTGATCCAGCCTTGAAC
>JABDPQ010000279.1 GCA_013042695.1 Desulfobacterales bacterium
TTTTTATTTGATAGTGAGGGTAATCGTTTGCCCACGAAAATCGGGGCATGAATTCCCCTTTTTTAGCCTGCTCAACAGATTGTACATTATCATTGCAGTGTTTTGGTTAGGATTGGAAAAATTTGAAACTACTCTTCATGAGGTCATAAGTTCGAGGCGCTTGGCCAGGCAAGGAAAGAATGAAAAGGCTAGCGGCGCAACCTGGTTGTGCTGTGAGCAGGTCTTCGCTCGTGAGTGACGCAGCATGTCAAGATGATTCGGAGTTATGCCGCTATGTATAGAAATTGCGAATCCTTGATAGAGCTTGGCTGGGGGACAGGGATTCGAACCCCGATAAGCGGAGTCAGAGTCCGCTGTCTTGCCATTAGACCATCCCCCAGTGCTATGATGGTAGGTGTCAGTTTATATATCGGATGGCGGTTTTGCTGTCAAGGCAAAACCAGTGCCATACGGGTTTATGAAATGATCAGGCCGGCATAACCGACTACCTGATCGGTATCTCCGGAGGTTGCGCCGGAGTCGGTATAGTTGACGAGATCCGCCTTTGTTGCTCCAAGCAGTTTTGCTGCAAGCAGGGTGATGGTCACCGGTATAAAGCCGCACATCGAAATACGTTTACTGACAATCGTATTATAGAGTCCCTCTGGATCAAGCGAAGTTACTCTTTCTAAGGCAAGCGAATCTTTTGCTGAGGCATCGGTGCGTGATTCATAATGTGACATATCTGTTGAAGCCAGTATGAGGACTTGCTTATCTGCCTTTTTAATGCAAGCGGCAATCTCGGCGGCAACCTCTTGGCATAGTGCAAAGCTGATTTGAGAGACTGTTAGAGGAACAATGTGAAGATTTGGCTGCATGGCCTGAAGAAAAGGCACCTGGACCTCAAGAGAGTGTTCCAATTGATGTGCCTTCTCATCAGCTTTGATGTTCAATGATGTTGATAATAAAAGATCGGTGATTTCTTTATCAATGGGGACGAGTCCCTGGGGCATCGCCCATGAGATCGTTGAGATAGCCACCGGTGGGCCCTGGCCGTGGTGATTTGGGCCAAGAATAATCACGGTACCGGGAATAATTGTTGAGCCAAGCGTTTGGCCGGCAAGTTCACCTGAATAGATATATCCGGCGTGCGGAGAGATAGCGGCGATGGCCGCTTTTTTAGCGGTGCCATTGTCAGGAAGAAAGTTTTTCACTGTTCTTTCCAGCTCCTTGGCAGAGCCCGGGTAGAAACGATTTGCTACTGCAGGTTGTCGAACCATGTGTTCCTCCTCTGGTTGGTCAATCTCGCCTGACTGTCCAGGTAGTACCCTCAGGCCCATCTTTGAGCTCAATATTGTGTGTCAGCAACTCGTCTCGAATCTGGTCACTCAAGACCCAATCTTTATCCTTTCTGGCACTGTTTCGTTGCTTGATCATCTGCTCAATGCTGGCTTCATTGATGACAGCGTTTTTCAAGACTTCCTGCTTCTGTTTATCAAGAAAAGACTTGGCAGACTCGTTTAAAAGCCCCATGATCTGGGCAAGTTTTGTCAGTGTTCTTACACTCCTGTTAAGCAGGACTATATCGGTGGGATTTTGCTTTGGCAAAAGCTTTTGTATAATTTTGTTTATGGTCCTGGCTGCCTCAAAAAGCTGTCCGATGGCTTGGGCTGTATTGAAATCATTGTCCATTGCCTGCTGAAAGCGCAGCTCAAGTGACGATAGGATACCTGTTTCTTTTTCAGTTATCAGTGCAGGACTTGAGTCATCTTCGTTGATTAACACATTATCAAGGCTATCAACGCATTCATACAGTCTGGTAAGCCCGCTCATGGCATCTTGCATCGCTTGCCCTGAATATTCCAGTGGATTACGATATTGGGTTGAGAATACAAACAATTTAAGAACTTCTGGATGAAAGATTTCGGAAAGATCACGGATAGTAAGGAAATTGCCAAGAGACTTTGACATCTTTTCAGTCTCTGATGTCTGCTCGTTGCGGACAGTCACAAAGCCATGGTGAACCCACATATTAACAAACGGGGCTTCGTTTGCAGCTTCACTCTGGGCAATTTCGTTTTCATGATGCGGAAAAATAAGATCCTTGCCGCCTCCGTGAATATCAAATGTGTCGCCAAGATACTTTTTGCTCATTGCAGAACATTCAATATGCCAGCCAGGCCTTCCCGGTCCCCAGGGACTATCCCAGGCTGGTTCGCCAGGTTTTGAGCTTTTCCACAGGGCAAAATCCATCGGGTGATTTTTTTTCTCGTTGACGTCAACGCGTGCACCTGCCTGCATGTCTTCAATATTGCGGCCGGAAAGCTTACCGTATGAAGAATGGCTGTTGACTGCATAATAGACATCACCTTCCACGGCATATGCCTTATTCTTTGCTATCAGCTCTACAATGAGAGCGATCATCTCAGGAATATGCTCTGTTGCTTTGGGCTCGATATCTGGCCTGTCCAGACCGAGGTAATCCATATCAACATAGAACTCATCGATGAAGCGATTTGCCAGTTCTTCGGAGCTGGTATTTTGTTCTTGAGCGCGATTGATGATTTTATCGTCAATATCGGTGAAGTTGCGCACGAAGGTTACCTGATAATTTTTATATCGCAGGTATTTTACGATCATATCGAATACGAGTGATGAGCGGGCATGGCCGATATGACAATAATCGTAAGAGGTGATGCCACAGATATAGAGTTTTACATGTCCCGGGGCAATCGGGTTGAGGGGTTCCTTTTTGTGGGTGAGGGTGTTATAGATTTTGATG
>JABDPQ010000522.1 GCA_013042695.1 Desulfobacterales bacterium
GCTATTAATTTCGGTATTACCTCATAGAGATCGCCAACCACCCCAAAATCTGCAACATTGAAAATGGGCGCATCGGGGTCTCGATTGATAGCAACGATGGTCTCAGAGGACTGCATTCCAGCCACATGCTGAATTGCACCTGAAATACCGCAGGCTATATAAAGTTTTGGGGCCACTGTTTTTCCGGTCTGGCCGACCTGATGGGGATAAGGTATCCAGCCAGCATCCACTACAGCGCGCGAGGCAGAAACATTTCCGCCAATTGCCTCTGCGAGTTTTTCTATTAATTCGAATCCTTTCTCGTTTTCAAGACCGCGACCGCCGGAAATCAAGATGTCTGATTCCTGGATGTTTACTCGGGAACCTTCAGTAGCAACGGACTCTACAACCCGCATCCTGCTGGTTAAATGAACTGGTGCAAGCTCAATATCAACTATCTTTCCAGAGCGCGTGTCGTCAAAAGGCAATTCTTTCATTACCTTGGGTCGTACGGTTGCCATTTGGGGACGGGTGTGCTGACAGACAATGGTGGCCATAATATTTCCACCAAATGCCGGACGAGTCTGCAGCAGAACGCCATCTTCCTCTCTAATTTCAAGCTTTGTACAGTCAGCTGTCAAACCAGCATCAACCGTCGTTGCGACGCCCGGAATAAAGGATCGGCCTATGGCGGTGGCACCAGCAAGGACAACTTCAGGTTTATGCTCCAAAATAAGCTGAGAGAGTATTTTTTCATAAATCTCGTCTGAAAAAAATTCCAGCGAAGGGTTGTCTGCCCGATAGACCGTATCAGCACCATGTGCGATTAATTTTTGGGCGGCATTTCCTGTTTCATGACCAAATAACACCGCAGACAATGGCACCTTTTTGATGTCTGCAAGCTTTCTGCCTACTCCAAGCAGCTCGGTTGAAACGAAAGCTAACTCAGATTTGGCAAATTCACAAAAGACCCAGATACCCGACCAGCTACCAATATCATCCTGAATCTTTTTGCCCGAATCATCGATGGTGATAGCCTCTACTTCACATACCTCCACACAGGCGCCGCACAAATTGCACGTATCGCCAACGATGGCAATACCATCCACAACCTCAATTGCAGCGAAAGGGCATTGTTCCTCACATATTCCACAGCCGATACATAGTGCATCATCTATTTTTAACATGCTGAATCTCTGTCCTAGACAAGATATGGTTTGAGTCTTTCAACCAACTGTTCGACCTGTTCATCTACCGTTCCCGCCATCATCGCCTGTTCCCCCCGCGGCTCGGGAGGAAAGACTTTGACAACTTGGGTCGGCGACCCACTGAGCCCTATACTTGCCGGATCTGCCTCTATATCTAAAGCAGTGAATGTTGATATTACCGCTTTTTTAGCCTTCATTTTCCCTTTCAGCGAGGGAACTCGAGGCTCATTAATGTCCTTGACAACAGTCAGCAAAGCCGGATAATTCGACTCAATAACGTCATAGCCATCATCCATCATTCGCTCAACAACAATATGTGATCCATCGGCTGATCTGATTTTCTGTATGCACGTGGCGTAAGGTATGCCAAGCCTCATAGCCAGGCCAGGCCCTACTTGGGCAGTATCCCCATCGATTGCCTGCTTGCCGCAAATGATTAAATCAAACGTGCCGATTTTTTCAACGGCTTTTGCCAGAGTATACGCAGTCGCCCAGGTATCGGCACCAGCAAAACTTCTATCCGAGACAAGCACTGCCTGGTCGGCCCCACAGGAAATAGCAAGTCGTAGAACTTCCTCGGCTTGCGGCGGCCCCATTGTCAGTACGATAACCTCACCGCCGCAGTTTTCCTTTAGAGACACAGCAGCCTCAAGCGCATGCTGGTCATATGGATTGAGTATTGATTCGACGCCTTCTCGAGAAAGGGTGTTCGTCTCCGGATCGAGCCGGACATCCTTGGCATCGGGGACCTGCTTTACGCACACTATGATTCTCATGCAAAACCTGTATATATTGATTTAAGGACAACGGACCATAGATATATGCCAGCACCTCATCTCTGAGGCCACGTCCGCTGCTTAACGGTTGTATTCCTTATTAAGCTCCTGACCAATGACGTTACGCTGCACTTGGTTGGTTCCCTCATAAATCTGCAGGATCTTGGCATCCCGCATCATTTTCTCAGCTGGGTACTCGCACATGTAGCCATAACCACCCATTACCTGAACGGCATCGGTGGTCACCTGCATGGCCATATCGGTGGCAAAAACTTTACACATGGAAGATACTTTTGACATATCTTTGGGATGTTCATCTATATGTCGAGCAGCTGCATAGGTTAATGCTCGGGCAGCTTCTAGGTTTGTGGCCATATCAGCGAGCATGTGCTGCACAGCTTGAAATCCGATAATTGGCTTGCCGAACTGCTCACGCTGTTTGGCATAGGTTACCGCCATATCAATTGCTCCCTGAGCGAGCCCAATCCCAAGGGCTGCGATACCTGGACGACTGGAATCCAGCGTCTTCATGACGGTAATAAATCCTGTTCCCTTGCGGCCTATCAACCGGTCTTTAGGAATACGGCAGTCTTTGAAGATAAGCTCTGTTGTTGAGGAAGCACGAATACCCATTTTGACTTCCTTCGGGCCACAGGAAAATCCCGGATCGCCCTCTTCCACTGCAACCATGGAAGCACCTCGAGCACCCTTACTTTTATCTGTGATCGCGACAATAGTATAGATCTGGGCTTCACCACCGTTGGTAATCCATTGCTTGGTACCATTAATCACCCACTCGTCGCCATCAAGAACAGCGGTGGTCTTTATTCCTGATGCATCTGATCCGGCATTTGCTTCAGTCAAGCCAAAAGCGGCAAACTTACTGCCAGTTGCAATCTCTGGAAGATATTTCTGCTTCATCTCATCTGAACCACCTATGAGAATGGGATAGATGCCAAGTGAACTGGCTGCAAATGCGGTCCCGACGCCGAGACATCCCCGACCAATTTCTTCAAGAGCCAAGACGATATCAAAACAATTGCCTCCAAACCCCCCATATTCTTCAGGTATAGGAATACCAAACAAATCAGCTTGGGCCATTTCATTGAGAATCTCTCGGGGGAACTCATGTTTCTCGTCAAGCTCCGCCCGCTTCGGAATGATACGTTCATCAGTAATCTGTCGGGCAATATCGACGATCATCTGCTGTTCTTCGGTAAAAAAATGTTCCATCACAATTTCTCCTGTTTACCACCTGAGCAGGGTCGCTCCCCATGTAAATCCGCCGCCAAATGCACAAAACAAAACCAGATCACCACGTTTCAGTTTGTCAGCACGATTCGTTTCATCAAGCGCAATCGGGATAGATGCTGCTGACGTATTGCCATATTTCATGACGTTTAGCACGACCTTTTCCTTTGGCAGTTCTAGTCTTTCTAAAACTTTATTGAGGATTCTCATATTTGCCTGATGAGGAATCACCAAATCAATATCTCCAATGGCAATTCCCGTCTTCTCAAGCAGGCCAAGCACGGCATCCTCCATGGCCTTAACTGCATGCTTAAAAACTTCTCGGCCCTCCATGACGATATGAACTCCAGGGTTGTCTTCAACACGTAACTCGGGATTAGTGCTTGGTGAATTGTGCATATAGAGCAATTCCCACAGTCTTCCATCAGAAAAATAGTTAACACCTACCACTTCCCGATGTTCTTCAGCTGAGTAACCGAGCACTGCAGCACCAGCTCCGTCGCCAAAGACGATGCACGTATTGCGGTCCTGCCAGTTTAGTCGAGATGACAATGTTTCTGCCCCGATTACGAGTACTTTTGCATCATGATCGGCGCGAATTTGTTTATCGCCAATATCTAGCCCGTATAAAAAACCGGAACATGCGGCATTGACATCATAGGCAAAAGCATTGAAGGCTCCAATTTCTTTTTGGACAAAGCAGGCGCAAGACGGCATCAGCATATGGGAGCTAATTGTTCCAACGATCAACAAATCAATTTCATCTACCCTGAGACCTGACATTATAAGAGCCTCATGGGCAGCAGCCGAGGCAATTTGATAGGTCTTTTCGCCAGCACCGCCAACTCTTCGGGTCTCTATACCTGTTCGGGTTCTAATCCACTCATCACTAGTATCGACTATCTTCTCGAGGTCCAAATTCGTCACCACTTTCTTCGGAAGACACGAACCCGTTCCAAGAATTACCGTACCCATTACACGCCTCCGCCCAATCCTACATCCTCAACCAATAAATCACGGGTAATCACCTCATTTATATTGATTTTTTCCATCTCCATAGCTTCGAGAAGAGCATTCTTGATGGCAAAGGCGCTGGATTTTCCGTGACAGATGATACCAGTACCTTTAATTCCAAGTAATGGTGCACCGCCATATTCTGCGTAGTCAACCCTTCTTCTAAACTTCATAAATGCTGGCCTGGCAAGCAAGTAACCGATCTTTGCCATGGTAGATTTGCCGATCTCGTCTCTGAGCATTCTCATTGCCACTTCTGCCAGACCTTCGCTAATCTTCAGGCAGATATTGCCGACAAACCCATCACAAACAATGACATCGACATCCCCCTGAAAAACGTCTCGCCCTTCAATATTGCCGATAAAGTTGAGCGAACTTTTTTTGAGCAGGGCATAGGCCTCTTTGACGAGATTGTTCCCTTTGCCTGATTCCTCACCAATGGTTAAAAGACCGACACGAGGCATATCAACTTTATAGAGTCGGGAAAATCCGGAAGCCATGACACCAAATTGATACAGATGGACAGGGCGACATTCCACATTCGCCCCGACATCCATAATCACTACTGGTCCTTTCAGGGTTGGAAAAATAGAGGCCAAACCAGGCCGCGCAACGTTTTTTAAACGTCCGAGCTTGCGTATCGCTGCCGCCAGCGTTGCGCCGGAATTCCCGGCACTGACAACCGCCGAAGCATCACCACCTTTCACGAGGTCAAAAGCTACCATGATAGATGAATCTTTTTTCTTCCTGATTGCATCAACTGGATTCTCATCCATACCAATCACTGAAGGGGCATGAATAACTTTTATTCGTGAAGCGATACTTTGTTTGACCGAGATGGTCTCGAGGTGTTTTTTGAGAAGCGTTTCATTTCCAACCAGGCATATAGCAAGGTCGGTTTCGTCCGCAGCAAGAAGCGCCCCGGCAATCAACTCCTGAGGACCATGGTCTCCTCCCATGGCATCCAGGGCAATTTGCACTGTGCACTCCTGTTAGATATCTGTATCAAGGACGTATACGGTCCTTTTATTATACTTCCCGCAACTGCCGCACAGTCGATGGGGCTCTTTAGGCTCTCCACAATCCTGGCATACTGACAGGCCAGGAGTTGCAAGTGCATGGTGAGAACGCCTTTTACGGGTTCTTGAACGAGAATGTCTTCTTTTCGGTAATGCCATATCTTCCTCCGTTTTCTAGACCGTTGCGGCTATCATACTGAGCCACTTGCAAAACGTCCTTTTCGCTCAACCTCTACGTTATGCTTAAATTTTTATCCTTGGAATATCAATTATATGCCTGCGGTAAAAATTTTTCGCTTGCCTTGACTTTGAACGAAAATCATCATTTTGCAAAAGGCTCATACTATTTGCCTTTGATTTTCTCTAATATGGCAAAAGGCGATGAGGGGTTACTCTTTTGGCAACCACATTTACCGCGATTGAGATTTTCTCCACACTGGTGACACAACCCTTTACAGGCCTGCTCACACAAGATACTGCTTGGCATTGCGAGAAAAACCTGTTCCCTGAGAATATCACCTATATTAATAACCGGTTCTTCCAGATAAAGTTTGTTGCCGTCTTGTTCTCTGAACTCAGCTTCTCGCTGCCTGCTCATCTCATCACTTCCAACGATACATTCGTAGGAAAACTCTGCCACAAGTTGCACTGGTGTTTGTGTTCCGCACCGGTGGCAGACATCAGTAATACCTGCCGACACTTTTCCTGCAACTTCAATTTCCCCAGCACCGATTCGCCGAACAGTATAAATACCATCCACTGGTGTATCAAGTGTCATCTCTTTATGGGGGAACCAGCCATCTTCGCTAATTCGACGATGCAACTCCCTGCCATGAACTTCACTGAAAGCGATCTTCATCTTCTTGTTCCTCTCATGCAAAGGCGAAAGAGACAAAATCAGATAAAATAATCGATTTCTTATCTAAGCGCTAGAAAAAAGACTACAGCTGGAAAGACAAAGTTAACTCAAACAATGACAAGACTCTTAAAGAGCCATGATCGAGACTCTCATAGGTTTGTTTTTACAAGAGAATATGGGCCAATCTCTGAGAACATTTATGAAGTCGAAGACCAACTATTGAAAGCAGACAGTGAAGCAGGTCTATTGCTGCTAGCGGATTCGTTAAGAAATGGGATTTTTTTCCAGCTGTTTTAGATCTGGATGAACGCTTACTTTAACTGGTTCCATTTTCTAAGAACGACTTGTTTTTATCCTCTATTATTTTTATAAGACCCGGATATTTTTCCGTTCGCAAAATAGACCTAAACTGCTCCATATAGTTGCGAATGAGGCTGACACCTTCAATATTGATGTCGTAAACCATCCATCTATCCGCTTCTTTTTGCATGATGTAATGTACGGGCAATTTGACCCCTTGATCCTCAATGAGGGTGGTCACCTGGGCCCGTTTTCCCTTGACCCTTTCAGCTACAAATTCAACAGTCTGCCCGGTATATGTTTCCAGTTTACCAACATAGACGTTTTCAAGCAGTTTGGTCATCTGGTCGACAAAATAATCTTTCTGCTCATCTGAGATATCATTCCAGGCGCGGCCGAGCACTCTTCGGGACATCTCTCGAAAATCAAAACCGTTAGAAATAATGGCCATGATCTTACTTCGCCGTTTCGCTTTGTTACTCATCCCCTGAAGAGAATCATCCTCGAGAATAGCAATCAATTGATCAAGCGTCGGCTTTAGCTGATCAGACGGACCTGACTCATCGGCATGAACTGGAATGACCGGGCTAATCAGAGAAAGGGTAACGAAAAGAGCGAGTAAAAATCTCATGTTATTCTTATGCCTCATGGCTATGATCTGCTGAGTTATTATTGCTACTGCTACTGGCTTATAACTGATCGTCGATACTCATAATAGGCCTGCCTAGATGCTACATAGGGGTCAAGTGAGATTCGTATAAGTTCTTCATAGACATCCGGGCTTAATGACAAGGTGTTAATTTGCCTCACTGTATAATAAATCATATCCCTGAGAAAATCCTCTGAGAGGTAGGGATAGGGGTGCATAAAGTAATCACCGGCGAAGCCAAAGGTATCTCGCACACTTGATGGTCCCAACCCGGGCCAGAGAAGGTAAATGCCCTCCCCAAAACCCCATTTCCCAAGGGTCTGACCAAAATCCCCCTGTTGCTGCTCCAGGTCAAAATCAACATAGGCCGGATCACCCAGGCCGAGTATCCCCAGGGTGCTATTGATGACAAAACGACTAAGGACAATCCCGGCATCCCTGCCCTCTCCCTGCAGCAGGTTATTGATAAACCTAATTGGGGAGGCGAGATTCGTAAAAAAATTGCCGATGCACAATCTTATATCAGCGGGAAAAATAGATGAGTAACCTCTGGTAACCGGTTTCAGAACCCAAAAATAGAGCTTGTCATTAAATGTGAAAAAAATCCGATTCATCGGCTCAAGAGGATCCTTAATAGTAAAGGCTGGGTCATTGAAGGTGAAGTCATCCTCAAAAATCGGATCACCGAGAACATAGGCAGGATCAGTCACAAAAGGATCATCACTGAGCAGATCAACTCCGCGCTCATCAACCTGCTGTGTTTGAGCAAGCAGGTCAGGATAAGCATCTTCAGGCGCACCACTTTCCCGGGAAAAAGAAATAGATGGCATCAGTGTTATGATGGCGCAAATGATAAATATTCTTTTCATTTCAAGGGCACAAAACCTGGCCAGAGATTATTTGGCACTGCCAAAAGCAAACTTACTTATCAAAGATTCTATATCAACCGCCGATTCAGTGTCAAAGATAATGCCGTTTTCAGCAAAAAAAGTGCCATCCTGCCAAGATCAACGAGAATGTATATTCCGGTTTCATCAAACCTGGCAATTGGAGCTTTACGTGCAGCTGACGTTCCCATAACTGGGTGGATATGTGCTTTGTTATGACAGTAGAGCCACTTGTAAAACGCCCTTTTCGTTCAACCTCTGCGTTATGCTTAAATTTTATTCGTGGAATATCAATTATATGCCTGCGGTAAAAATTTTTCGCATGGTTTGACTTTGAACGAAAATCATCGATTTGCAAAAGGCTCACTATATCTATTTTAAGGGGTCAATTTACAGATTAGTTACAAACTAAAAAGGCTGGTCAATAATAAGACATCCACTGTCAAAGTCAACAACTCTCAAGCGATCCAAGCCGGTAAAAAGCACTATTATGTGTCGCAATAAAACGACATAATACCGGTAGTCTAGATAGGATCAGGTATCATCTTTGGCGCGGATCAAACGCCCCACGCAGAGCCTCGCCGATAAAGATCAACAGTATCAGGGTGGAGACAAGAACGATGAAGGTGGACAGTGAAAGCCACCAGGCGTCAATGTTGGCTTTTCCCTGGGCCAGTAATTCGCCAAGACTTGGAGACGAGGGTGGCACGCCTAGTCCAAGGAAATCGAGACTTGTCAGTGCAAGAATAGATGCAGACATCCTGAAGGGTAAAAAAGTAATTACTGGAGTCAATCCGTTGGGAAGCAGATGGCGGTACATAATAACCAGATTACTCACACCAAGTGCTCGTGCAGCTCGCACATAATCCATATTACGACCCTTCAAAAACTCTGCTCGCACATAGTCAGACAGGCCCATCCAACTGAACAGGGACAGTAAAACAAGCAGCAGCACGATACTTGGCTGAAAGACTGAAGCGAAAATTATCAGCAGATACAACTCGGGCATAGCACTCCAAATCTCAATAAATCGTTGCAGGAATAAATCAGTTCTACCACCAAAATAGCCCTGCAAGGCGCCACTGATTATACCGATCCCTGTTCCTACTGCGGTTAGAGCGAAGCCAAAAAGAACACTGAGCCTGAAACCATATAAAAGCCTGGCAAAAACATCCCTGCCGCGATCGTCGGTGCCAAGAATATTCTGTTTGGTCGGTGCAGAGGGAACAGGACCTGTTATCTCAAAATTGATTGAATTGAAGCTATGTCTGTTAATGGGGAAAAAAACCTTGCCGTTCTCAGCAGCGATCAACTCTAAAAAGAACGGATCCTTATAATCAGTTTCTGTCTCGAAAACCCCGCCAAACGTGGTCTCGGGGTAGTCTTTTAGCATGGGAAAATAGTACGTTCCCTGGTAGACAACAAGATACGGTTTATCATTGCTGATAAGCTCTGCGCCAAGACTCAGAATAAACAAGGTGGAGAATATGAGTAAACTGAAATAACCACGTCTGCTGCGCTTAAAGTGCAACCATCTTCTGCTACCCGGAGTCATAGGTTTATTCACCGGAATGACGTTAATTGAAGTTCTACTCGACACGGCTAAAACTTATACGCGGATCGACGAAAACATAGCTTAGATCCGACAATAGACGGCTGACAAGCCCGATAATGGTAAAAAAATAAAGGGTTCCAAGGACCACAGGATAATCTCTGTTCAACACAGACTGATATGCCAGCAAACCCATACCGTCGAGAGAAAATATGGTTTCAATTAACAGGCTTCCGGTAAAAAAGGCGGCAATGAAATACCCGGGAAATCCGGTGATGATGGGAATGATTGCATTGCGAAATACATGCTTATAAAGAACTGTTTTCTCATCGAGGCCCTTGGCTCGGGCGGTAACAACGTATTGCTTGCCTATTTCCTCGAGAAATGAATTTTTTGTTAACATGGTCATCACGGCAAGGCTGCCGACGGCACTTGATATGATTGGCAACACCATATGCCAAAGGTAATCAAGAATTTTTTCCATCAACCCCAGATCAGCCCAATTATCTGATACCAGGCCGCGCAGCGGGAAAATATTCCAGAAGCTGCCACCGCCAAAAAGCACGATGAGGGTTATGCCGAGAACAAAGCCTGGTATTGCATAACCTACTAAGATCACCGTGCTGCTAAAGACATCGAATCTGGAGCCGTCTCTGACGGCTTTCATAATGCCAAGCGGAATACAGCACCCATAGACTATGATGAAACTCCAGAGTCCAAGAGACATGGAGACAGGCATACGTGATATGACCAGCTCCGCAACTCCTCTCTGGTAATAATAAGACCTGCCAAAATCAAACTGCAGATACTGTTTCATCATTTTGAAAAAACGGCTAATTGGCGGTTGATCAAATCCATAGAATTTTTTCAATTGTTCTATTTTCTCCTGATCAAGCCCAGCCCCTCCCCGATAAACCGGAGAACTCGAGATGGCCTCACCACCGCCTTTACCCTGTCCTTCTATTTCAGCCAACAGTTTTTCCACTGGTCCGCCGGGAACGAACTGAGTAACCACAAAGGTGATCAGCATAATCCCAAATAGTGTTGGAATCATGAGTAAAAATCGTTTGATTATGTAGTAAAACATGCCGTCTCACTGTTGATTTTTTGTCATGATAGCGCCTGCAGTTCAGTCTCGTATCATGATAAAAAAAAACAGAAACCGCTAGCCGAAAAATGATTTGACTTATCGGAACGAGATCAATTTCAAGTGTTCAGCCAAGCATCAACCTGCCGTGCAAGCCCTGTAACTGAAATTGCAGGCTAATCAGATAGAATTAAGATCATCAAATCAGCCACTTGCAAAACGCCCTTTTCGTTCAACCTCTACGTTATGCTTAAAATTTTATCCTTGGAATATCAATTATATGCCTGCGGCCAAATTTTTCGCATGCCTTGACTTTGAACGAAAATCATCATTTTGCAAAAGGCTCAAATCAAAGAAACTATTGATTTTATATTCACTTCTTATTACAGCTTGACTTCTACATAAAGTTTGACAATTCAGAGACCTGGGTCAAAATTTCTCTGTATTACTATTGCTCATTATCGCCATGAGGATTGGCAAGGATTTCTCTATGATCAGCAGTACTCAAGAACTCAAGGAACTGGTTGCCAGGGCACGAAAGATCGATTGTGTGGCACTAGATACAGAATTTATCTGGGAGCGGACATTTTATCCCCAGCTTGGCCTGATTCAACTGGCTCTCTCCGACGAAGATTGTCACCTGATTGATCCGGTTGCCATCAAAGATCTTACCCCGCTCGGTAAATTACTGTCTGATAGAAATGTGGTAAAAATTTTCCATGATGCTCCCCAGGATCTGATAATCCTCAGCCGGGTAACAAAAGCCATCCCGGCAAATATCTTTGACACACGAATTGCCTCTGGTTTTTCTGGCCTGCCGTCGACCATATCGCTTGTCAACCTGGTTAATGTATTACTCGATATCGAACTTCCCAAAACCCAAACAAGAACAAATTGGTTTCACCGCCCGCTTTCTGATGAACAAATAGATTATGCCCTGGATGATGTTCGCTATCTCAGAGCAATCCGAGTGCTCCTTCTCACTCGTATCATTGTGCCTGAGATAAAATCCTGGCTCAGAGTTGAACTTGACACGCTCAACGATCCGCAATCTTATATTGGCTGCACTGATTATGAGCGATTCCAGAAAATTAAAGGGGCAGGCTCACTTGACAGAAACGGACTTGCCGTTCTGCGAGAACTCGCCGCCTGGAGAGAGCAGGAAGCTCGTCATCTCAACCGTCCACGCGGTCACGTCGTTACTGATAAGAATCTTCTGGAACTGGCGCGCCATGAGGTCAATTCCTTTGAAAATCTTGAACAGTCCGGCTTGCTGAACGCAAAAAAACTGCAACGTTTTGGAGAAGCGATCATCAAGTGTATCACGACAGGTAAATCAGCCGCCGGGGATGATCGGCCGGAGATAAGAAAGCCGATACGACTCAACACGAGAGAAAAACAGGTATTCGAGCGCCTTGCAAGTTTCGTTCAACTCAAATGTGATATGCAAGGGATAGACCCTCATCTGATCGGAACGACCGCCGAGCTCAAACAACTCGCCCGAAATCTCAACAGCCCGGGTGCCCCACTGCCGCCTCGCTTGACACACGGTTGGCGCAAAATGTTTTTGGAAGAGTTTTTCCGTCAACGTCTGTAATCAGTGCTGCAAGAGCTTATCCAGCTTGTTTATCAGGGTGAGCTCGGGTGGTGCGCCAACAAGCTGATCAATGACGACCTTATTTTTAAAAAAGAGCAGCGAAGGGACTCCTCTGATATTGTAATGCACTGCTGTGCCCGGATGCATACTGGTGTCAACCTTGGCGATGACAATTTTGCCAAGGTATCTATTTGCACAATTTGTGATGATTGGTGCAAGCGCTTGACATGGCCCGCAGGTGGGAGCAAAAAAATCTACCATTACCGGAATTTGTGTCATCTTGATAAATTGCTGAAAATCCTCATCTCCCAGATTGACCGGTACTGCGCGCCCCAATAAACTCACGTCCGTTTGGCATTTGCCGCATCTTGGCTGCAGATGTTGTTTTTTTTCCGGTATCCGATTTTTTGCCCCACATGATTCACATGCGATTATTATTGAGCTCATCCATTATCTCCTTATTTATGCCATAGACTTCAAACTCGAGAACTAAACACAATTATCTTTACTCAATAAAATTCGTGCACTTATGCGGTAAGCAGACGATACATGTCAACCATTTTAACGGGCAGCTTGTCGATATCATCGACGAAAATATAGTTTCCGGAGCCAAACATCTGAGGAAGATAATCATGTGCCTCTCGATCAACGGTGATGCAAAAAGCATGCATACCGCATCCTCGAGTTTCCATTAATGCTTTTCGTGTATCCTCTATGGCATATTCTCCTTTGTAGTCGTCATAATCTTCTGGTTTGCCGTCCGTGATAGTTACCAGAAGCCTGGTTCGCGCTTCGCACTGTCTCAGGTAGTGGGTCGCATATCTGATAGCGGGCCCCATCCTGGTATATTCCCGCGGCATCATCGAATTAATTCGCTGATGGATGGTATGCGTATATGGTTCGTCAACATCTTTAATCGTGAAGATCTCACAGCGAGAGCGCCGCATTCCCGAAAAACCGAGAATACCATAGGGATCACCAGCTATATCCATTACTTCACAAAGCAGGACCAATGCTTCTTTAATGACGTTGCCAACCCATCCCTCCGTGGAGTTGGACATATCAATCAAAAAAACCGTCGCAATATCACGCTCATTGCGATGCAGTCTGACGAACAACTTGTCTGACGGGCTAATACCTGCTCGCTGGTCTCCGCGCGCTTCAACAATTGCGTCCAGATCCAGATCATCACCTTCCCGCTGCCTTCTGACGAAACGCTCACTGGTCCGCATCAATTCAAATTGCCGTCTCAATTTCAATAAGAGGCCGCGGTGTTTTTCAAGTGTTGAAGAAACAAAGGTTGATTGTAAAACTGGTAATTGTTTTTCATAGAGCTGACACCATCTTTTTCGATAGCCATTACGCCGATAGTCCCATTCATCAAAGTGAATACAGTTGGAACCGTTACGATTTTCTTCTGCTGACGGCCCCGCCTCAGCATTTTGGGTAACTCCTCTTCCTGCAATACCCGAGGCTGCTGAGAAATAACTCTTTGGTATATCGCCAAGGTCGTCTTGAATTTCTTTGATTAAGGAAACTAATTCTTCAGGAAGTTCCCCATTGGGGTTATCAAGGGTGATCATATTCCTGAGAGCATCATCTTCATTGGTCCCATCAGTTAACAGAATCAAAGACTGATCAGCGGAGCTACTGCTTTCTGAGCCCGTTTCAGTTTCTTGTTCCTGTTTGTCTTGAAGCGATTTTTGCAGCCTGAGAAGCTGAAAGATAAATTCCTCTTTCGTTTGGTGCCGTTTTTTTTCAATTTCGATTGCTGTCCTGTTAAAATCATGCTTTCCAAGCAAATTCATCAGGGGAGGCCGAACATATGTCCCAGGCAAATGGACAATATGATCATACACCTCAGGAAGATGCGAGATAATCGCACCAGTCGTCATCTGATTGAGGCTGAACGTAGCGTAAAGAACTTTATCCCATTCATAGGTGCCTTTTATACCAAAGAGCTGGAAATGAGCGAGCTCTTCTACCCTCTGTGATAAGGCGTTTTGCTTTTCCTGTCTGAGTATATGACTCAGCTCAGTCTGCAATTCGTCAAATTGCTTGGCAAGACCTGGTAAATCCTGCCGTATCCAGGCCATGACGCAGCCCGTCTCAAGCAGGAAAAAGAGATCTGCTGCCAGTTCTGCATCATCAAACAAACACAAATAATGAGCCACCGATCGTTGTCCTTTCAACTCTCTGGGTGCTGGCGATTTTTTATTCAGGCTCTGAAAATCCTGCTCGGTAGGTAATGCCGTAAAGGTTCCCCGACGGATAAACCCCCAATGCAGCGACAAGAGAAATTTGTAGATTAATTGATTCTGCTCGAAGTGCGGTAACAGGGAAATTTCTTGCGGAACGTAGAGGGTGCTCGTATCTGTGTGGGCAATCGATTCTTTTTCTATATCGATATGCTGACCAGATACGCCTCTGATATAATAAAGCATCCGTGCTG
>JABDPQ010000526.1 GCA_013042695.1 Desulfobacterales bacterium
CAACGGGACGGCTTGACAATATGCTTAAAGATCTTGAAGCAGTACAAAGTTTTGCGAGCAAAACCCGTGTCGCCATGCCAGTGACCTCCTTGACCACGGAAATCCATCGTCTTTTCGTTGCGGCAGGTAAAGGCGGAGAAGATAACGCGGCCCTGATGAAACTGTTTAACGGACCACGTGATGAAGCCTGAGGCGCTAATCTCTATCAACTCTTGGTGCATTAAAAATTAACACTATTCCCGAACAGAACCGTCTCACCTGAAGTTCGGCTGGGTTAACACTACTCCTGTCAGTCAGCGATGATCTTGAATAATCTTTTGAAGTGAGTTATCCATTTTTCACTTTTACCCATCAGCTAAAATAACAAGTAAACTCGTTCGTCAATCAAAGTGAAAATGGAGCAGCTTTGTCTCAGTCTTTTGGCAAGATTTAGCAGTAAGCAGCAATCCGAGGCTTACAGGAACTCCTTCACGGTGCAAAACTTGAGAAAATATGGTATTGCCAGTACCAATCTACCGCCTGACGATGGACGGTACTGGCTTTCTATCTTGCATGTTGCCGAGTAGCAAATCCGTTTGTATAATTTCACCCAAAGCGTATTATGAAGCTTCTGTATAATTACTTGAGCCACTTTGCATAACGCCCTTTTCGTTCAACCTCTGCGTTATGCTTAAAAATTTATTCTCGGAATATCAATTACATGCCTGCGGCAAAATTTTTCGCATGCCTTGATTTTTAGCGAAATTCATCATTTTGCAAAAGGCTCTATCGATTTGAAAATGGACATGTGTATATGAAAAAAAGTCACCTAAAGCTTTCCATAATATCTATACTCTCTCTAATTATGGTCCCTGCATATTTTGTGTCTCCAGCTGTCGCAATTCAGTATAGTTGTGAGGAGACACCGGGAGTTTCAATATCTGCAACAAATGACAAAATGGTCGATCATGCTTGCAATGCCGCTGACAGGGCTATCAGGTTTCTTGGGAAATATCATTTGCAGCCCCAAAGAGCAATATACATAGAGATTATAGAAGAGATCATCAGTCGAGATGGGTATAAGGCATTAGGGAGTTACGACCGCCAAAGTGACCGTATTCTAATGATGTCATTACCAGCATTATTACAAAGCAGTAAATCTCCAAAAATGTATAATATGCCATTTGATGAGGAACACTATATTGGAGCTTTAGCTCATGAAATAACTCATGCAATTTTCCACCACAACTCCAATAACATTGAGGAGAAGTGGAACAATGCAGCGCAAGAATATCTTGCTCATGCGACCCAACTCGGTGTTTTAGCAGCACAAAGACGAGAGGAGATCATTAATTCTGAAGATACTGGCCCTTGGGAGCCTGGAGATGAAATAAGCGTTACTTACATGGGGTTTAATACTACAGGTTTTGCAGTGAAATCATATCTCCATCTGACCCAGATGACTGATCCACAATCGTTTATCCAGATTCTATTGAATCACAAATGGTTATATATATCAGTACCCTAATGGTTCTGCTGCAAAAAAGATCAATTAGTTAAAAGAATGATGCTACCCCAACAATAATACTCTTTATATTTACCCTTCAGCGAGAAGGGAAAGAAATAGAATTATCCTGAATCCGTGAGCGTTCGAGAACACTACAGATGCAAGACGGCAACAATGTTGGTAATACTTGGGTATATCAACGAGTTGTCAACACAGCAGATGTCGTGTTATCGGGCGCCCCGAAGGGCGGCGGGGTGAAGCCGGCCAGCCAATGAATAAGATATTTTTTATCACAACAACAAATAGTTACTTGTAATTCGAGACAAAGCCGTCACGGATTCAGGATTATATTAATTAGCATGGTATTCTAGACAAGCCAAAGCAAACTTAGTACGATATATCAGAAAAAATTCAAGTGGTTAACCAGTTAATCCACCGGACTCGCAGAAGTTCGCCGTTTAACTTAATGCAAAACGGCATGAAGCAGTTACAGAAATGAGTACAGATTCTATAGACGCATACGAAAAGCATGCTCGGAATTTCCTGCAGTGTCGAGATGATTCAAAAATAGGTGTTCACGTTGCGAATCGGTGGGCGCGCTCGCTAAGACCCCGCGCCAATGTAATAGAGATTGCCTGCGGTGGAGGGGTTCCTGTTACTCAAACCCTTGTTGATGCGGGACTGAGGCTGTGGGCAATCGATTCTTCACCTACCCTCATAGCCGTATTCAAAGATCGTTTTCCTGATGTTCCCGCACAATGCGCCACGGTACTTGACTGCGACTATTTTCAGAGAAAGTACGATGCAGCAATATCCATTGGCCTAATTTTCCTCCTTTGTGAAAGAGACCAAATCAGAATGCTAGGTCGAGTATCAGAAATCCTCCATCCAGGAACGAGGTTCCTGTTTACTGCGCCGGTCGAGGTGGGTACCTGGACGGATGCAAACACTGGTCATCCGTGCATATCCCTTGGCCGGGATGCATATGAAAACGCGTTAGAGAACTCGGGATTTCGAGTAGTTGGGTATTACGAAGATAGTGGGAAGAACAATTACTATGAAGTGGAAAAAGTCGTTAGTCCAGTATCGTGAAGTGCTGGCTAGGAAACGCAATCAGCAATATCAAGATGCTTGCTCCGCTCACATTTTGGCCGCTGAAGCGGAGAACTAACCTTGCCATTTTTAATACCTATATTTCTCAAATCATATCCAAATTGATATTTTCCTGTCAATCAATCTGAATGTGCATCTGGAAATTACAAATTGAAAGATGAGTATCTGAATAAAAAAAGAAGCTTAACGCCATGATTAAAGACACATAAAAAAGTTAGGAATGTTATTTTTATGCAGCAAAAGTTCTCTCCAGACTGTTGTTGAACCATGGGTGATGTATGTCATAAGCCTGCATCTCCCTTTAAGTATTATCAACTCCCCGTATAAAGATCTTCACAAGATTCTGCCAGACAATCTCGGAGATGGTCTGGAAGTATCTTTTATCTACCAAGACTGAAAAAACGTCGTTTAGTAATGTGAGAATATTAATCTGAGCAATAATCAGAGCTCGCCCAGGTTTATATTGTCATCCGTCATACACATCTGTTCAAGGTCAATACTTATGTTGAAAATGATAAATCGAGCTATTTTATTTAAGAGTTAGGAAGACTTGAAAGATCTTTCTGTTTAATAATATAATGTTGATATAAATTCAGCCGCTTGGTGTCTTTTATAGACAGTGTAGTTAATAAATTTCTCGTTATCTCAGATTTATTCATCTCAAATCCTCAAACGTATGGTGATCAAATGAACATTGTTGCAACAGATGGATATACACTCAATCCGGGTGACAACCCTTGGGATGAAGTTGCTTCACTTGGAGAACTTGAAATCTATGACAGAACATTACCTGACGAGCTGGTAGAGCGCTGCAAAAATGCCGATATACTAATCGTTAACAAAACACCTTTCAGCGGTGAGACATTGGCAAAACTGCCACATTTGAAATTTATCACGATGGCGGCTACAGGCTATGACTGTATCGATATTAAAAGCGCTGGTAATCTTGGTGTTCCAGTGTCCAACATTCCTGTATATGGTACTGATACGGTAGCACAATATGTTTTTTCATCAATTCTGCATTTGGCACACAATATTTCTATTCACGCAGAAGCGGTGAGGAAAGGAGACTGGTCAAAATCGAAAGATTGGTGTTTTTGGAAGCGGCCTTTAATTGAACTAAAGGGGTTGACTATTGGTATAATCGGATTTGGGAGAATTGGTCGCCGAGTGGGCGAGATTGCAAATACATTTGGTATGGACGTATTGGCTAATGATATTTATACAGATGAATCTCCAAGCTACAATAATTTTAGATGGTGTCAATTAGAGGAACTGTTTGAACAATCTGACGTCGTTTCGATTCACAGTCCGCTAACTGAAGACAATAATGGATTTGTAAATTATTCACTTTTATCTAAAATGAAACCCACCGCATTTTTTATTAATGCTGCAAGAGGTGGGTTAGTAAATGAAATTGATCTTGCTTCTGCCCTATCTCAAGGATGTATTGCAGGTGCAGTGGTGGACACGGTGTCTGTTGAGCCAATCCACCTAGACAACCCACTTCTCACCGCACCCAACATCTTCATTACTCCACATATGGCTTGGGGTACCTTATCGGCTCGTAAACGTTTGATGGTCGGAATAACTGAGAACATAACAGCATTTATTTCTGGTCAAGCGATCAACGTAGTTAATAAACAGTTCTTAGGATAAGATAAATTGTTGTGGAATAAAATTCCTATTGACATAGAGGATATTTTTAAAAAGAGCAGCTTCGAATATGCTCTAGAATTATCTCATACGTGTATATACAGAAACATATAGAGTTGCGTCTTGCCAAGAATTTAGGGAGATTCGTATTGGTAATGTCAACTAATCATGGAGTAGTAGAGGTAAATAGCAAAGTAATAGCTTGAATAAAAATAGCTAGACTTTCTAATTGTGTAGCTACATTTTCATAATGTTCCAGACACCTCTTTGTTATTACAATCATCGATGCCTTTTCTTTTTTTACAGGGTATTGATCTCGTAAATTATTGAGCGCCAGGACCTCTCAATGAACTTAGGTTGCTGTGAGTTGATGACTGATTGGAAGGAAGTTGCGGAAAAGTTAGGATAGTCTTAAAAAGCGATGTCTTATCACTCACCAAGCCCTTCCGGGTGTTTCTTCTTTGAAAGAGTACCAAAAGAATCTACGCGCAGCCCTTTTTTTTCAATGCCATGCTGTACGTCTTTCAGTAACAAGTGACTATTTTCTGCTACAAGCTGCTCGAGTTGTTGTTTGAGGGAGGATTTCAAGGGTTCGCTCATGTAAAAAATTAAAAATGGATAGTAGAGAATCCCCGCTGCATGCCTGTACTATCTATGCAGTATCTCTCAGGGAATATCTGTCATTATTGTTTGATAAAACAAATATCTCTCAGGTGATGTGCAGTCAAGGGAAGATTTAAAAACCTTGAGTAATAACTGCTGTAAGACCCCTTTAATACCGAAAAAGTGGACAAACGTTATAGGTTTTGCCCACTTATCTCTTCTACAGAACGGCTCTTCTGCCATTCTCCCCTTCTTACGGTTGGTCAGACAGAAGTGGGAATCTTGATTTCCTTACCATTTGCCGCCGCCGAACAATACGATGCATAAATAGTAAGGATGGTGTCTGCTGCTAGGGTGCTGTTGGATTGGGGGATTGTGTTGCTAGCGGCGCATTGGCAGAAATCCTGTACCTCGCTCTGGTAGCCGGTATACCAGTCCTCATCCGGTGAAATACTCGACCAGCCCTCTTTGGTCTCTATCTTCTCCACCACGTAAATATCGTTGAACTGTGATGCTTTCGGATTAAAGGACTGCATGGAATTATTCGGATTTATGTTGACCACGGTTCGATGGTTATTCGCTGTAATCTCGATCCAGTTATGAACCCCTCCGAGTACTAATTCCGAGGCAAATATATCAGCAAACATCCCGTCTTCGAATACGATGTGCATCGATCCGAAATCTTCGATGTCGGTATACCCTGTCTTGATAAACCCGACATCGCGAAACTGCTCTGAACGGGTAACGAAATGCACTCGTGCCGTCACGGTTGCCGGTCGGATGGGCCTTCCCTGGGACACCATTCCCTCGATCTGTTTCAAGTAAAGGGCGGCCCCCAGTGGGTGCACTGCTTTGCCCATAATCGAGCCGCCACCGGAGTGTGACCAGATCCCATAATAGGGAGAGTGTGATCCAGAGTGGGATTCCTCCCCATGCATCCAGATAATCTGGGCGCCGGTTTTTTCAATGATCTCTTTTTCTTTCTGAATTCCAGGCGCATACACCCAGTTTTCTGCATAGCAGATACAACCATCACTTTTCGCTTCGGCATTGAGAAGATTACGTACACTCTGGGCCGCTCCTTCAAGCCCGGTCTGCCGGTCGAACGAATCTCCTGAGAAATTCTTTCCGGAACCGAAGTAACCGGTAAATGGTTTTTCAATAACCACATATTTGTCCTGCCTTAGTACCACAATGCCAATCTCTTCATGAGTTGATGGCGGGGTACAAACATGAACCACATCACTCTCATCGACAAGTGATACAAGATCGTGAAAAGCTTTGATGTTGTTTTCCTGGGCAAATTTGTGGCAGTTCTGCTCAGTTGGCGAGTATACGCCTGTTAACTCAACCTGAACCCCATATACCTTTTGAAGTGCTTCCAGGTGGAAACGGGCAGCAAAACCGGAACCGACAATACCTACACGAACGACTCTCATTGGATTACTCATCGCTACTCCTTCTATTTAGAACATTTTTACTTATCATTTTCATTTTCTTCAGACCCACCTGAAACCATCCTGTTTTACTGACCAGTGTCACTACAATAAATACGATCAAAACAATACATATCGGTCGGGAAATAAACGGCAGAATCTCGCCCTCAGCAATCACCAGGGCGCGCCTGAAATTGGTGTCGAGCATGGTACCGAGAATAAGCCCAAGAATCATCGGTGCCACCGGATATTCCATTTCCAGCATAAGAAAACCAAGGATACCAAAGAACACCATTACCCGTACATCAAAAATCCTGCTCTGGATCGCAAACGAACCAACGACGCAGAGCGTAAAAATTATCGGCATCAACCTGGTTCTCGGCACCTGTAAGACTTTGACAACATATTTGACCATCGACAAGCCAAGTATGAACATGGCACAGGTGGCCAGGAAGACCATTGCCACAACCTTGTAGACAAAGTCCGGAGATTCAATCATGATCATCGGACCAGGCCGGACGCCATGGATGAACATAGCTGCCAGGAGCACTGCTGCCGGCGCTGAGCCAGGTATCCCCAGCGATAAAACAGGAATGACGGCTCCGGCTACAGCTGCGTTGTTGCCGGTCTCAGAGGATATCAACCCCTCGACACTGCCATTACCGAACTCGCCTGGCGTCTTACTGCCTCTCTTGGCAAAATCATAGCTGACCCACGCCGCGATATCTTCGCCGACCCCGGGAATTGCACCAATCAGCGTTCCAATCATACCCGATCGCACGATTGTTTTGCGATATTGGAAAATCGTTTTAAAACGAGGAATAATCCGCTCAATTTTCGTTTTAACCACGTTGACATCCTGGTGTTTCATCATCGACAGGATCTCTGCAAAGCCGAACGCACCAACCATTGCAGGAATAAGGTTAATACCGCCGGATAGATTGGTGTTACCGAAAGAAAAACGAACAAACCCGTGTATCCCTTCCATACCGATCAGGGCAATAAATAAACCGAGGAACCCCGATATCCATCCCTTTATAGGATCCTTCGGGGCAGTCAGGTTACCTGAAATAACAATGCCGAACACTGCCAGCCAAAAAAATTCAAACGATTGAAAATTAAGAGCAAAATTGCCGAGCAGGGGCGTAAAGAAGGCCAGCATGACCATACCGATAATAGATCCGAGAAAACTACCGGTCGTGCTGATGCCGATAGCCCTGCCGGCTTCACCCTGCATCGCCAATGGATGTCCGTCCATGGCGGTAGCCGCATTGGCCGGTGTACCGGGAATATTTAAAAGTATGGCACTCCTACCGCCCCCGTAGATGGCTCCGATGTACATACAGATGAGAATGAGGATAGCATTCTCCGGCGGCATACTGAAGGTCAGCGTAGTCATCAGTGCCACCCCCATTGTCGCTGTAAGCCCTGGGAGCATGCCGACAATAATCCCAAGTTGAGTAGACCAGAGCACATCGAAAAGGGTTCTCACCGTCATGAAGTCGATGAGACCGTCGATGAAATGATTTAATCCCTCAAACACGAAAACCTCATGGCAGATCGACGAGGAAGAGCTTCTGGAAAACCAGGGTGATTGACACAGCCCCAATTATCGCCTGGACGATTGCATGGATAAACATCTTCTTCTGGTCAGTCATTGACACTCCGGGTCGATATTCAAAAAGACATATGAACCCGAAAATATAGATGGCAGTGGCAACTGAATAGTTGACTCGACCGAGAAATCCGATGGCGTATAGAAAAGAGATGAGGAGTGTGAGTGATACTCTCGATACTGCGCCCGTATTCGGGGTCTGGACATCAACAGATTTCCCGCTTGAGAAAAGCCGATACCCACCTCGACGAATTGAGCGAACAAATAAAATAAGCGCCAGGCAGAGTAGTATTGCACCGATCATACCGGGCACTACACCGGGCGCGGAGAAGGGATCTATGCCGCGCCGTTCCAGGCGCGGCATAGTATAAGACATCACAAGAACCGAGATACTGAAGGCCATGAGAACGATGGAGGTGATAAAATCCTTTTTTACCATGATGCATTCGTCCTCTTAGGCATGATCCCGGATAACCTGGTCCTATGGTCGTGGAATTCCTATCGTTGAAGGATCGATCGTCGCATCGCCGCTGTCAAACTTCAACCAGGCATCAAGCTGGACCATGGGAAACGCCTTCTTCATGGCTGTATCACCAGCCGCAGGATCAAATATCATTGCATTCTGGGCTGCAAATGTTTTCAAGCCTGCATCATTTACCAGTGATTCGTTCCATAACCCGGTCAGAGTTGAAATTACCTCGTCAGGAACACCTTTGGGGACAAAAATTCCGAAATAGATAGGGGCAGTGACAAAATCAGGTATCCATTTCTTGACAGAGGGGATTTCCTGATCGTAGCCGTCAATTTTCAGGGGTGCATCGGCAAGAACTGCTAGTGCCCGCAACTTCCCTGCCTTGAGCATATCAACTTCTTCCTTGGCCAGCTGTGGAACGACATCGCACTCCCCTGCAACCGTGGCTATTACTGCCGGATTACCACCATCATATGATACATGTTTGTAGTCTATCCCAGTGTAGGACTTGATCATCTCAATTGCCGTGTGCCCGGCTGAGTTTACCCCGGCCGTCGCCACTTTTATTTTTCCTGGATCTGCCTTGAACGCTTCTATCAACCCACCAAAATCCTTGTAAGGTGCAGAGGCGTTGACTGCAACGACGTTGGGTATGGCAAAATTAAGGAAGAGATGCCAGTCATCAAGGGTGGTATCCAGCAGTCCTTGTACCTTGTAGACACCCAGATCCTTTACAGCTCCAGCAGTCCAGTAAAGCCCCTTCTTGGGCTTGTCCAGTACATGCTTGGTTCCGACAGAGCCGGAGGCGCCGGGTTGATTGACCACAACAATTTTCTGCCCGAGCAGCCCCTCCAGGACCATTGCTGTCTGTCTGGAGACACCATCAGTCGCTCCTCCTGCCCCCCAGGGAACCACGAGGTTGATGGGCTTGTTCGGTTTCCACTCATTCTCTGCTGAAACATCTTTTATGCTGAAAATACCAACAACCAATCCGAAAACGGCGCAACTTACAACAAAGTGTTTCATCAAGATGTTCATCGTTTCCTCCTCATTTGCTTTAGGTTGATTCTTCACCAATTGAAACTAATTCCTGCCTCCTTTGCCATAGCAACAAACTGATTGCCGTAATCAATAAAATGAGTCCATCGATCCTCAAGAGAAGCCTTGATTGATGGATCATGAAAGACGACCGCCACATGGGGCTCGATGGAAATCGGTATAGCCATGTTATGCTTAAGTATCAACGCCAGTATTTCCTTGACCTTCCCATCCCCCTCTCCAGGAAAGGTATAATGCAGCGTGTTATCGACCCATTTGGCGTCTTTTATGTGAAGATAGGCGACATGGTCGATCACTTCCTTGAAAAATGCAAGGGGATCCTGGTATGAAAATGGTTCATCCCCTCTGACATCCATCATCGAAACGGGATTACCAGTATCATATACGAGTTTCAGGGATGGCGAGTTAATCTGTTCCAGCAGCCTCAGTGAATGATCGGCACTCTGACCGCCCCAAGTCTCACAATTCTCATGGAGGCACACAATCCCGTGATCTTCAGCCAAGCGGACGATGTTCTTTATGTTTTTTAGAATGATCGATTCAAGTTCACTGTCGAGTTTCACGGGTTCTTCTACCCGATAGCTCATGATCCTGATAAATTTGACGCCAGAGCGCTGCATATGGCGAATCGATTGCCTCATCTCTGCCATATCCACCTCAAAACTGATATGGGCATCCCGACCCCAGTTGGCAATGGTGCTGCCGAAACAGGCGATTATTATGTTGTCTTCAGTGAGCTGTTGATGCACAAGATCAAACTCTTCATCACTGAGAGCACTCACATTTTTCCCATTCACGGTCCGTAAATCGATATGGTGCCAGCCCAATGTTTTCAGAGCCTTGATCTGCAGACCGAGATCGTCGGAAACTTCATCGGTAAAACCAGAGACAAACGAATGAGGGTTCATGGCTTCCCATACGTCAAAGAGGGTTTCTAAGTTTATATAAACAAAGGGGTATCCAGATTCACTCACCGATATCTTAATCGAAACATGCACCCCTATCAATGAATTAAATGACAATCGCAGCAGGATTATCATATGAGAAAAGATGTGTATTTACAGTGAAAAATGAATCCTCGTCATGTTCATCTCAACCATGATGTTTATCATTTGTCCACTGCTCGCTGCTCCTGAATTTTCTTTCGTTTTAAGATATATCTATCACAATACATGACAAAACGTTCAACAGACTCAAATCAATATGTACCGAATTGAGTCTGTTGAGGTAACACCATGAGGGAATCTTATGACTCGACAATGAGAAGCCCAGAGCGTTTCCAGGCACTCACCCCATCATCAATAGCCTTGGTGTTAGAGAAACCCTCGCCATTGTAGTGCTCTGCCCCGACCGGCAGCTGAATCACCGCCTGGTCAGGCGCAGTAGAAAATTATTTCCTGTTCTTTCGCAATGGAACTGAATTTTAATTGGAACTCACTGAGGGGAATCGCCCCTTCAAGATGTATTTTTCTTAAATTTATAATCGCTCTCGTAAGTACACACGAGAAGCGCCTACCCATTTTTTGTGTGCTCATACGCCTGCTCGGCAGGGATTAGCGTTACTTCACTCACTTGACACCTCAGCTACAATAATACGATAGCTTTTAGAAAACCCTCTATCACAACGAGAGTCACCAGTTACCATAACAACATTGTGGTCTCCTGCAAAAGCGTCGTGAATCCACCTGAAAGACACCAGAGAAAAGTCACCTGCACGTCACTATGGTCAGGATCAAAGCGATAACGGTAGAAAGCGGGCGTAAAGGGATTCTGCTTACTGCACCTCAATCAAAACGAGCCACTTCACCCATTTGTTTCCTTCTAACTCAGGGAATACTACTCGTATCGGAAACCCGTGAAGCACCGGAATCGGTCTACCCTCCCATTCATAGGCGAGGTAGTTCCCTTCGGCAGCTGCTTCTTTAATTGATACAAGTGTGGAGTAGCCGTCAACACTCACCAGCTTAACATGGGTTGCATCCTCTTGGGGGATGGCGAGAGCCTGGTCTTGTTTATCAACATGAAAATGACTACCAGACTTATAACAAGCGACATAGGCTTGCTCCACTTTATCTCTCGAGTTGTACGATCGCGTGAGGCTTTTAAATATAAGAACCACATAAATTCTGCCGCCATAGTTGCTGAGAAATCAAAATAGGCAATTCAATTTAGACATTTCGAGATTAGAATACGGAGAAATTATCTTCCCACGCACTCCTAATAAACCTGACCGATTTAATACTGCCAATACAAGCCTCGACAGAATAATAACTCTCCGCAATTTTAGCTTCATGCGGGTAATTGAAACTGCCCTGAAGCCGAATAAGGAAATAAAGACAAGGGTGGGGTTAGAAGTGGCTCTGCCTTTATGTTTATACGTGTGAGATTTTTCCTGTCCATCAATAAGAGAGATACAGTAATTATCAATACTATACGCTTTTGAATTGATCTTTTATGGGACAAAAGTGGTTTTCCAAAATTTCAAAACCTATGTTAAGTCTTCAATTTAGGATCAAAAAAAGCCCTTTAAATTGTTGCACTAGACCTCCCCGTCATTCCAACACCTATTACCTAGGGTTAACAAAGGACTCAAAGCTGGCAGCAAGATTAGAAGTCCCCACCAACGGTCCTTGCTGGAGCGCATCATCTTGTTAGGAGTGCACTCTATTCTGAATCGGGCTTCTAAACGAGCTTGGTTATTCCTTCTGCTATTTCGGGGTAATTCTTTGACATAAGCGGGTCGTGACCTGGAAAGAGCAGCTCTGCTGAAGAGACCTTTGCTCTGAGTTTCTGGAAACTGGATATCCAACCGGGTAAATCAACAATGAGTGAACTGGGCCATTCTTGCTTGTAATTTGCAAAGAAATGACCGCAATCGGAACCGATAACTGCTGTTCCTTGTGGCGTGTTGACTGCAACTGCCTGTAAAGCGACACTGTGGCCGGGAGCGAGAAGGCATTCGACTCCGGAATTAATGTGCCGATCCCCGTCAATGAGTTTCAATCGGCCGGAAGTTTCTATACTCTCCAGCTCCGCAGGTAGGACGTCATCCCAGAAAAATGAAAAGGCAGAGCTTCGGGCAATCGAATCTTTCATCCAGAATTTATATTCCTGATTTTGAACGTACACGGTGGCATTTGGGAAAAGACCTATGCCGCCCGCATGGTCCCAGTGAATGTGGGTCAGAATTACATGTTTCACAGATTTGGCATCGATGTCTATTGTTTTTAGCGCCTCTTGTGGAGAAATATAGTTGTTCAACCCTCTTTGCTTGGCAATTTCAGGGGACACTCCAGCGTCAACGATTATTGTCGTTGACGAGTTTCTTATGACCCAGAAATAGTAATTACGTTCGACGGTTTGGTCCCAGTCTTTCATCCACATTATGAAAGCACCTGAACTCGTGAACGGCCCTGCATATTTCACTGCGTAAATTTCGTATTGTTGCATAGTCAATTATCTTTTGCTGGTGGGTGGCTGATCGGTTACTTAAAGAACACTCATCGTTATCATCATTATCCAAGCACCTTGCTAGGGAGAAACATAACAATCTGGGGAAAGGCGGTAATGATTACGACACCAAACAGTAGAAGTATGAAAAATGGAATGGCCGCCCAGGCGATCGTAAAAATACTTTTCCCCGTAAAATTCTGCAGTACAAAGAGATTGAACCCAACTGGCGGGGTTATCTGGGCCATCTCTGCTGTTATGACGAGAAAGATTCCAAACCAGACAAGGTCGATTCTCATGGTCTCGAGAATTGGCTGAATAATACCCATCGTCAAAAGGATCATCGAATAGTTGTCCAATATACAACCGAGCAAAATAAAAAACAGCGTAAGCATTGCAATCAAGCCGTAAAAAGAAAGATTGAGCGATACAATGTATTTGGCAATAAACTGTGGCATACCAGTAAAGCTCATTGCGGCTGTGAGATAAGATGCCCCGGCAATTATGAAGACTATGAAACAAGACGTTCGGGTAGCAGCCATCAACGAGTTGTAGAAATTAGTCCAAGTCAATGTTCTGAAAATCAAGGACAGAATTAACGACCCAAGAACTCCTAATGCTGCGGCTTCCGTGGGAGTTGCAAATCCTGCGTAAATGGATCCAATCACAAGTACAATCAGTCCGCCCACAGGGATGAGTCTTCGAGACCCCCAGATGCGCTGGCCTAGCGTTTTATGAATATCGGCAGGTGGAGTTTTTGTCGGGTTAAGAAGAGCCCACCCAGATGTATACGCCATGAACAGCAATATCATCATTGCACCCGGCAGAACTCCGGCAATAAAAAGTCGAGCTATGGAAGTGTCTGTAACATAGCCATAGATGATCAGGACAACCGACGGGGGAATGAGCAGGCCAAGGGTGCCTGAGCCCGCGAGGGTACAGATTGTCATCTTTTCGTCGTAGTTGCGTTTTTTCAGCTCCGGAACCGTTATCTTGGCAATGGTTGCCGCCGTGGCCGCTGAGGATCCTGACACAGCGGCAAAAATTCCGCATGCAAGGATATTTACGTGTAAGAGACGGCCAGGAAGACGGACCAGCCAAGGTGCTAAACCTTCGAACATGTCATCAGCAAGCCTTGTGGTATGCAGAATTTCAGCCATCCAGATGAAAAGGGGCAGGGCGGTCACAGCCCAGTTGTTTGTTGCTGCCCAAATGGAGGTTGCAGCAAGCTGACCCGGTGGGGCACTTGTGAAGAAATTAATGGCAATAAAACTTACGCCAATGAGAGAATAGGCAACCCAAACGCCGCTGCCAAGCAGGCCGAACAGGGCGACCATCAAAACAATTGGAAGAAGATAATCCATAGCGTTTTTCTATTTACAGCTCAACATCAGTGTCGTTGTTTTAGCATTCAGTTTAGCACTGGAAAAATCGCGGACATGGCAATAAGTCTCTCTTTCCTAACCCGCAAGCGATTGTAGTGAATCTTAAAAACTGTATCTCATCCGGTCTGTTGACGGATCCTCATTCCTCTTTGACTGTGTGCTGACGTTCCGTCCTTATTTGGTATATTGGCGGTTTCTTTCTGAGTACACGGATCAATTCTTCCAGGAGTGAAAGTGTCAATAGACCGACGCCGACGACCATCGATCCCTGAGGGATCCACAGCGGTATCGACAACAGGCCGTCGGATTTATCTTTGAACTCATAGGCATCCCAAGCAAGGATTACGCAATAATAGGTAAGCCACGTTGATATGACCAGTGAAACAGTTAAAGACCATATCTCGATATACCGGCGCTTACCTTGAGATAAGCGACCGATGATCATGGTAATGCGAATATGGACATTGTGACGGAACGTATGGGCGAGGGCCAGAAAAGACGCACCGACGAGGGCAAAGGTCGCCACTTCGATAATGCCGGGCAAACTTTTACCGAACAACCGGAGGATTATTTCCAGGACAACTCCAAAGGCGATCAATGCTACACAAGCAGCTGCAATATGGGCACAGCCGCGATAGAGTTTCTGAAGTATTGTCTCCATTACTGATACCCGTCAATCAGGACAAATAAAACAAGGGAAGCCAGGCGGCCTCCCTTGTCAGTGCTTTTACTTGCTGAACTCCTTGAGAACTTCTTCTCCGAGAGGTCCTGAGGTTTTGGCCCACTCCTCAAGCATTTGTTGACCAATTTTATCGAGGCTTTCTTTGAATTCAGGGGTGGGATCCTCAACGATCATGCCTTTTTCTTTCAGCGTTTCTATCTGCTGATTGGAGATTGCTTCAGAAGTCTCCCACCCTTGAGTCTGGGCCTCAAGTGCGGCATCTTGAAGTGCCTGCTGCATTTTCGGGGTCAACGCCTGATATGCTTTCATGTTGACACCAATAGCTGTCATTGCCCTGTTGCCACCATAGGTGTTGGTAAAGTATTTAGCAAAATCCCAGGCCTGGGTGTTGATTCCAGTCTGGGGAGAAGTATACATTGCACCAACAAGACCTGTGGCAAAGGCCTGTGCTATTTCGCCAAATTGGATCTGGACCGGATTCGCTCCGAGCAACTCCGCCATTCGGGCGGTCTTGGTGCTATAGACACGAAATTTTAGATCCTTGAGATCGTCCTTAGACGCGATTGGCTGTTGCGTATAGAAACCCTGTATTGGCCACGGCACCACATATAGAATTTTTATTCTCTGCTTGGCCATTATCTCTTCCATAGAAGGCTTGGTGATTTCCCACATTTTCATAGCTTTTTCCGCGTCGCCAGCAATAAAGGGCAATGCTGAAGTTTCATAAACTGGGTCTTCGTTGCCGTAGACATAAAGATACATTTGTCCTATCGGTATCTGTCCGGTACGCAAGGCTTGCTTTGTCTCCTGGGGCTTGATCAGTTCACCGCTGACGTGAAGGTTGAGCTTGAACTCTCCACCGGTGAGCTTGTCGACCTTGTCAGCGAAGTCCTGAAGATTTTTCGTCAAAAAATTACTTGCTGGAAGGGGGCCTGCCATCTCCCAAGTGACAGCAACGACTGGTTTGGTAAAACAAAACAGGTACATTGCAACGGCTAAGATCATGAATCTCGACATAATTCTCATAATACCCTCCTTTTTTTATTGGTTAGAACCTAAATTATTTGGATGATGTGTTTTCTTGATGCTGACAAACGACTCCTCGAACCCCGTTTTGCCTTATTATACAGTGTCAATGAGCCGGTTGAAC
>JABDPQ010000528.1 GCA_013042695.1 Desulfobacterales bacterium
GGAGAAAACGATTCGGCTCCCGTTACCAGCGATCTCAGCCAATTGACGAAATAAGTCCTCGACCGCTTCGGGAGGCAGGTACATCACTAGACCCTCAGCTACGATAACAGTTTTTGCAGTCTGGCCCCATAGCTCGTTTGTCTTTTTGCATCGGAATCACCTTCGAAACGTAAAATAGTTAAGCTGTTGTATTTCCTCTCCAGGTACTTTCATGTCTACTTATTTAGATGCGCATTATCAGGCGCAGTCCCTTGCCTATAAAATTCAAAAATGCAGCAATCATCACCTTTGGCAATGGTGCTCATTCTGCGGAATTCACAGTCGACATCGTCTTCTATGATCGGGTAGCCCGCAAGATCGTGATCACAGCCAAATTTACCGAGCTCGGGTACGCCCAACTCGCTAAATAATTCTACATTGGCACAGGTAGTGATTTTAATAGTCAGCTTGTCTGTTTCATCTTCATAATTTTCCTGATATGTTACCAACTACGACTGGGCATTGTTCCTAATATTGCCAAGACGAAGCTTATCAAAGTTGTTCTCAGCGCCGCCGAAATTATTTCCTCTATTTTTCGAGTTCCTCCTGGGGTAATCAGCTTTAGGTTACTTCTGCAACCTCCTATTACTGTCAACCTGACGCCTACTTGCATTCTGCTCCCAGGAAGTCGCTTTAAAAATCCGCCCGAGTATCACAGAGGTGTTGTCTATTTAAGAGGGGGAGGCCCCTGGGGGCTTGGGGGGGGCTATGGTCAAGTAGGACTTGCAGCCATTGCAGCTACTCACCCAATGACTGGCAATATCAAATTTACAATAGAAGATAACCGCTGACTACGGCAATACATGCACCGGCTATAGACCGCATAAAGCTTTCACCCGGATCATACAGCAGTGAATACTAGGTAAAGGATATTAGAAAAATCTGATCTCCAGATTGTGATCAGTTGAGGATGATTCTGGCATCCAAGGCAATGCACCCTTTGTTTTCGGGCTTGATCCGCAAGGGATTAATATCCAGTTCACTAATCTGCGGAAACTCGACCAGCAATTGGCTGATACGTAAAATCACTTCAACCAGGGCATCAATATCAAACTTCTCCTGGCCCCGGGCACCCTGCAGTATCTGGGCCCCCTTTAACTCATCAACCATAGCCCTGGCCTCACGTTCACTGATGGGTGCGACCCTGATTGTTGCCTCCTCAAAGATCTCTACAAAAACTCCCCCCATACCGACCAGCACCACCGGGCCGAACTGCTTATCCTGCCGGCCGCCAACAATGAGTTCCCTACCACCTGCCACCATGGACTGAATCATTACACCATCAAGCTTGGCTTTGGGATAGGACGCATGGATTCGTACCATCATTTTGTCATAGGCTTGCTCAACCGCAGTGCCGCTTGTCAAATTGAGTTCAACCCCACCCACATCAGATTTATGCAGGACATCTTCTGAGATCAGTTTCATTGCCACAGGATAGCCAATATTTTCTGCAACCTTTTGGGCCTCAATGCCACTGATTGCAACTGCACTTGTAACAGTCGGTACCCCGTATTGCCCCAACACTTCCATTGCTTCATCCAGGAGCAGGTTCCTGTTGTCACTCAAGCCCAGCCCCAACAGTTCATCGACCCTTTTGTGATTAACTGAAAACACTTTGGGTTCGTCTTTTCTACTGGTACCGGCAATGATTTGTGAATGGTCATGACTGAGTTTCAAGGCCTGAAAGGTTTCGACAATCCTAGTGAAAATCGGAAAATCGAACTGCTCCATTAAGGAATCAACCTCATCCTCCCCTGCGGACAAATATATGGCGATCGGCTTATTCTGCTCCTGGCACAAACGAGCGAGGCTGCCGATCAGTTTCGCATTGTTGTTACGCTCTGTTTTATCTACCGATGTATGTAAGAATACGACTCCATCAACATTCTCCCGGACCAAGGTCTCACTGACAATTCGGCGATACACATCCAAATCGAGAATATCGCCCAAATCCAAAGGATTTGTCAGTTTGATTACAGATGCTCTAAAATGTTTCTCAATCTCCTGGATAAATTCTTGGGGAAATTCAGAGAGGGTAAAACCTGTTTTTTCGCATGCATCAGCAGCAATTATGGCATGCCCGCCGGAGCGGGAGATTATTGCCAGCCGGTTTCCTGTCAGGGGAGGCAGCCTCAGAGTCTTCATATAGTTGGAAAGTGTCGTGACATCGTGCACCCTTGTGATTCCGCACTGGTGAAATGCGGCTTCCACCACCTGGTCATCACTGGACAGTGCCCCGGTATGTGATGCGGCAATATTATGACCCAGCTTACCCACATTTGATTTAAAGACCAGAACAGGTTTAGGTGAACGCTTTGCCAGTTTCATCAGACGACGACCGTCGTTAATGCCTTCCAGATACATAAAAATGATCTGGGTACCTTCATCTTCAATCAGATATTCAAGCAGGTCCTCCGCCGAGGTGTCCAATGCATTACCGATGGAGATGAATTTATTGAGACCAATGCCCTCCTTGGTCATATGATTCATGATACTCATACCAACCCCGCCGCTCTGGGATATCATTGAGACGCCTCCCGCGTTGCTTTGCGGCTCCAACCTGGCAAAGGGAACACAGAATCCGTTTTCCATGTTGATGGCTCCAATACTGTTTGGACCGGTGAATCGGATTCCATATTTTTGGGCAATGGCGACCATCTTTTCTTCCAATGCTCTGCCCTCTTCGCTGTATTCGCTGAACCCGGCGGTCTCAATGACAGCGCGCTGAACGCCTTTCTGGCCGCATTCTTCGAGAATATCGGGGACAAATCGTGCCGGAACCAATATTACAGCCAGATCGACATGATCTGGAATATCCAACACCGAACTATAGATTCTTCGAGTTGCAAACATTCCCCCATTTGGCCCTACCGCATACACAATTCCGTCAAACCCGAAATCTATTAGGTTAAGAACAATGTTTCGACCCAGATTCCTTGGGTTTGAGGAAACACCGATGACGGCAACACTTTGAGGATAAAAAATCTTTCTCATTATTAAACTTACCCGCGCTGCATGCTGTGTTTTCGCCAGGCCATTTTACGTCTGAATCCTTTAATGGCTGATGCCAATGGAATTTAATCGCTCCTTCAAACAGCTAACCTACTGGTTCCTACCGCATACACAGGAAGAACTCACAGATTGGAGAGATACAAAAACGATAAAGAAATGTTACGGCAATAATAACACTGTAAATTTACATCACCATGTTGCTTTTCCTGCAACCATTATTTGCTATGTCTTTCTAAAAGTCTCGTGATTCCATCACAGCTAAAGCATTGTCCGTTGTGAACTGACTTGAAGCCATCACATTGCGAACAGCTGTGTTCTTCGTATTGTTCCTCTATGAATTTATCTATTCCCTTCTTTCTGATATTCTCCAAATTGTTCTTCACGCTCATTTTATAGTTTTTCCTGTATCTATCGTCCATGCGATTGATTTGTTTGCATGGATATTGATCACATTGGAAACAAAATTTGGCAGATGCAGTCTCATTGATAGAGCTGTTTAATCCAGAACACTTCTCGAATAGATAAGAGCATTTCTTGTTCTCCAGCCGACAACCGCCACATTGACTCCGCTTCAGATCATTCAAGTAGGAAAGATAACGGCTGCAGACCGCACAATTCATTCCGCAAGGTGCTATGAGTTTCCCAGAATGAGCACTGACCCGTTTCATTCTCAAGTAGAATCCTGAATATGGCGTTAGCGTATATAAACCATATTAATTTGAAAGATATTCAATAACAACCTCCAGCGAATAGCTCGAATAAAATCTATTGGTTCTTCCTGATGCTCTTTCTTCGAAGTAATTCTCAGATAATTGAAACAGCTGAGGGCAACCTCTCAGTCGGGCAATTTTTCGGTGTCGATATAGATTCAGAAAGAAGCTCAAACCTGCCAGGTTTTGCACAAACCTAGGAATGCCAACGGTAATCTGCACTCCAAAATGGCCATAAGGGGTGCAGCTCCTGAAACTCCCTCCGGATGGTCCCCATCGCCCAGGGGGAGTTCTTCAAACATATCGACATGACTCCTTTTAAGGCCTAAAATCTCCACGATAGTCTCAGGGAAAGTTGTGCTGAATCAGCCTAGTCGCCCTGCCTTGACACCATTCTTGCCAGTATTATTTTTCTGCACTGTACCACAATGAGGTATGGGCAGAATGCCTGAACTACCTACCACCAGAGTAAGTTTTTAAAAAAAAACGATACCCATGGATAAAATCGATCTCGGTAAACGTTCTATAACTAAAGAGTCTGTTGCACAGTTTGCCGAGACTGTACGTTTCTTGGGTCAGTTCCGAGTAGCTCCGGTCCAGACCCCAATATTATATCAGCTTGAATGTACATAACATGATCTCTTAAACTCTCCTAACAGCGCTGTATGCAATAAAAATGAACCACTCTACCACCTCTTTACCGATTACGTTAATTGTGCTGATGATCACACTAGGCGGATGTGCACAGCTGCAAGTCTCTAACGATTCCATTGATTCAAACCAGCTTTTGATCGCAAATCTACCTTCATATCTTCCAGGTGAATTTTTCGTATATGACAGTGGTCTTGCCATGATTGTCACCGGTAGCTCAAAAGACACAATCAACTGGAAATACAGCAACGGTGCCGTCAGCTCGGGATATCAAAATTTTCTTGTGCCCCAACTCAGCTGGGAAGGTGATTCCAGCAAAGGAAAAAGAGTAACCGAGGCGTCCCAAAATCTCCTATGGCCTTTGACAACAGGTAATTCAGCACAGTTTGGCATTACCCAGACTTCTACCGACAAGGCAAATGGTTTTACAAAAGAGACCAAGAGGAAATGGGAGTGCAGCGTAAGCGGTACAGAGAGAATTTCTGTTCCCGCAGGTAATTTTGATACGTATCGGGTCGTCTGTAACAGGTATACAATTGACAGCAATAATTGGCGTGGACGGCACACCTATTACTTTAGCCCCGACATACGTCATTACGTAAGACTGGATAAAGATTATGCCAATCGTTCGTCAAAGAGGGAGCAGATAGTCAGATATGGTTTCAACAGCAATTATTTAGATGAGAAGGATCAAGGTGAGGCTAAAAAAATATTATTTCAGGCACTAGAAAAAGAGGAGCAGGGGGTCTCTCAGAACTGGTCCAGCTCTTCTGGTCATGTAAGTGTGATGTTGATTCCCTATCAGCGTTACTCTAACTCGATAGGGCAGCAATGTCGGGAGTATAAGAGTGTCTTTAATGTGGGAGGACGGGTGTCCCATCATAATCGCAAAGCCTGCCGTGCTGCAGATGGCACATGGCAGAGAACCAGTAATCAAGCTAATTGAAATGATTTCTACACACTCGATCCGATTCCTGTAGAAGAGAACGAAAACAATAGAGGTGAATTATGGAAAATAGGCGGAGAGAATCTAAGAAACCCAGGCTCATTAAGAATGAGATCAACCGAAGACAGGCGCTCATTGCCTTGGGCCTTGCCGCCACTGCTG